>JAQZDD010000380.1 GCA_028751055.1 Euryarchaeota archaeon Ods04
GCCTCGACTTCTTCTTCCTCTTCTATCTCCTCGGGCGTCGCAAGAACCTTGCTCTTCTGCACCTCTACGCGCCTGACGGGGTAGATTTCCTTGGCTTCGTTGTAGACCGCGCTTGAAAGCCTGCCTGAGACTGTCGCGTCGACAAGTTCCTCGAACGTGAGGTCGTTGCCCTTCTCGCTCACTATACGGTTCATGCGCCGACGGATGCTCTTCTCCTGTGAGTCGTCCGCCTTCTTCGCCGTGAACGCGACGGGCTGTAGCTGGACGCGGTAGTCGTCGGTCGTGCGTACCTCTATAACGTCACCTATCTTCGAGGTGCCGCGACGGACGAGCGAACGCAGGTAGTCGCGTGCGAGTTCGTGTCCTTGGAACTCTGTGTAGACCGAGTCCTTTCCGAACTCCGTGACCTGGAACCTGACCTTCGTGTTGTTCTCCGAGAAGTCGTCGGTTATCTCTCCGAGCGTCGTCTCTATCGTACGCCCTATGAGAGTCTCCGGCTCGTCCGCGGGTGTCTCTCCTAGCTCCGCTCTGTCGAACTCCTGAGACGCGAGTATGCTGTACCAGTCCTTCCCGCGTCCCGACTTCGAGACCTGTCTGCTTGACATTCGTGGTTGTGGTTGGACTGTCGTACATATAAATCCTCGAATTTCCTTTTCTTTCTACCGTCAGGCTTTATATCGGCGCGTCGCCTGCGTAGACCATATGAGCCGAACCTTACGCGCGGGTGCTTTCCTTGACAAGGGCGGAACCGGGAAGACGACCACCGTGGCGCACTTAGGCGTCGCGCTCTCCGAACTCGGACGCGACGTTCTTCTCGTCGACCTTGCGGGGAAGCAGGCGGACTTAGCGAAGAACTTCGGCGTCTGGGACGAGTACAGCGAGCGCATAGAGGCGGAGGACGACTGGCCCAACGTCTCGACAGCCTTCCGCGAGCAGTGGGGGCGTATAGCGAGCAAACTCGGCGACGAAGCCGTTGAGGGCATGATATTCGAGACGGGCGAAGGTCCCGACATCATACCCGCGCATCCCGGACTGGACGGCTTGGACACCGAACTAAACGAGATAGAGGACACGCACGAACGTTACTCGCGTTTCGACGACTTCCTTACGGAGTACGTCGAGCCTCTTGACTACGACTTCGTCTTCCTCGACCTCCCGGGTTCGACCAACAACGTCAGCTACAACGGTCTCTGGGCTGTGCGTAACGTCGTCGTGCCCGTCGAGGCAGGACCTTTCGAGGCGCGTCAGGCAGGACGCCTACGTGACGACCTGAGCCGTATATCGTCGTCTTTCGATGTCGAGCTTTCACTTACGATGCTCGTACTCAACAAGACCGACTCGCGGACGCGTCTCTCCGCCGAGTTCGCCGAGGAGTACAAGCAAGAGTACCCGGAGGCGGTCGCATCCGCGCAGGTTCCGAGGAGTCAGGCGATACGCAACGCCGCCAACGACGGAAAGACGCTCTTCGCGTCCGACGCTTCTTCGACGACGGCGGAGCGCGCACGCGAAGCGTTTATGGAGAACGCCGAGGAACTTCTTAAACGACTATGACTGAGGGCGAAGAAGACGGTGACGACATAGACGCACTGAGGGAGCAGACACGTGGAGGGGACAGGATATCGGCGGACTCCGGAAGGGTGCAAGACGGAAACAAGACGAATGAGTCGGACGAGACAGAAGGGACGGAC
>JAQZDD010000320.1 GCA_028751055.1 Euryarchaeota archaeon Ods04
GCTCGTAGAGGACGCAGACGTCGTCATCGAAGGATACCGTCCGGGTGTCGCCGACCGTCTCGGTGTCGGCTACGAAGACGTGCGCGAAGTCAACGACGAGATTGTCTACTGCTCGCTCTCGGGATACGGACAGGAAGGCACGCTCAGCGACAAGGCAGGGCACGACCTCAACTACGCCGCGTACGCCGGCTTCTTAGACATGACGCGCGCCGACGGTAAGCCCGCGATGCCCGGATACCCGATAGGCGACATGTCGGGCGGCATGGCTGCGGCGATGTCGATAGTCTCCTCGCTCTTGGGACGCGAACACGGCGCGGGCGGCGAGTACATCGACGCCTCGATGGCTGAGTCCGTACTTTCGTTCTCTCAGGCTGTCGTCCCCGAAGCACTCGAAGGCAGCGACATAGCGGGCGAGACACCCCTGTCTGGCGGCTATGCGTGCTACAACATCTACGAGACAGCGGACGGCGAACATGCGACGCTCGCAGGACTCGAACCCAAGTTCTGGCACGAGTTCTGTGAAGCCGTCGGGCGCGACGACCTCGTCGGCGACCATCCCGGAGACGAGGATACGTACGACGAGGTCGCCGAAATCTTCGCGTCGAAGACACTCGAAGAGTGGAACGAGGTGTTCGAGGGTACGGACGTTCCGTTTCAGGGTATCCGTTCGCTCTCGGACGCGCTCAAAGACGACGACGTGCGCGAAAGGATGTTACGCGGCGGCGACGAAACACCGGCGCGGGTCGGATTCCCTGCCACAACACGGTCAGGCGTAGAGCGCGAGACGGACGAGTCGATTCCGGAGCACGGTGAGCACACGCGCGAGGTGCTGGAGGAGGCAGGTCTGAGCGACGAGGAGATAGACGGTATCGTCGAATAGATAGGCGACTCGGTATTAGTTTCCGTACAGGTATTCGTCAACCTCCGAAGCGTCGGTTTTCTCGTCGCTCTCTCCCGCGTCGACGTCCCAGAAAGGGTCATCTGTATCAACGTCGTCCGCGTCTTCGTTCTCGACAGACGCCTCCGCGCCGTCGCTCTTCTTTTTGGATATACGCGTTTCTACAGAGCCTGCACGCGTAAGTTAGAGGTAGCTTTTTACATTCCTATACACTATTTTACACATGCCTATAGAGCGCGAGGAGTTCGAGACTGCACCCGACGGACGCATGTCAGTAGGTTCGGGGACGAACGCCGACTGCGTTCTCTCCTTCCTGAGCGACAACCCCGACAAGGCGTACACGATAGACGAGATACACCAAGAAACCGGTGTCAAGAAAGGAAGCCTCGGCACGGTTCTTTCGCGCCTCCACGAGCGCGGCTTGGTGAAACACAGAGGAAAGTACTGGACGATAGAGGACGACGACAGACTCGCGGGCGCGGCGGCGGCAGAACTCGCCGGATCTGCAGTTCTGGAGGAAGATGAGTTCGACAAGGAAGAGTGGCTCGAACACGCGCCCGACAAATGAAGTACGAGCAAGGCGCGGTCTTCTGGGGACAGGGACTCGTACGCGACGAACGTCCGTGGGTAGTCATCAGCAACCGTCGTCATCCTTTCGAGAACGAGGAGTGCGTCGTCGTCGCCGTCACAACGACCGAGCGCGAACGCGCCGTGTCCCTCGACAACGGCAACTTCTCGGAGGGCGGCGTGCCGCGAACCAGTTACGTCTCGCCGTGGTTTGTGACAACGCGAAAGACGGCGAGCATGAACGAGCGGCAAGGACTGCTGACCGACGAGACTTTCGAACGGATTCACGAAGAAATACTGAGGTACCTCAAGCCTCTTTAGTTAGCCTCAGAAAGAGAACAGGTCGATGCCGCCCGTCACGCCGATGACCTGCCCCGTGATGTAGTTCGCCTGCTCGCTCGAAAGGTAGGCGACGAGGTTCGCCACGTCCGCCTCCTTGCCTAACTTACGCATCGGCGTCGCCTTGGCTATCCGCGCCGAGTACTCGTCGACCTGTTCAAGTTCCTCTATGCTCATCTCCGAGAGAGCGTCAACGACGATGTTGGGCGCGATGACGTTCGAGGTCACGCCGTTCTGCGCACCTTCGAGCGCGAGCGTCTTACCGAAGCCTACCATCGCCGCCTTCGTCGACGAGTACGATGCCTGTCCGAAGCCGCCGTGTGTACCA
>JAQZDD010000232.1 GCA_028751055.1 Euryarchaeota archaeon Ods04
CTTCGTATGGAAGGTCAGACATAGCTTGTTATAGACAAGGTTGGGTTAAATAACCCTGCGCGTCACGCAGACGGTCGGTTTAGCTTTCTTCGAGATACTTGTCGGGCGTCTTGCCTCCACGTACCTCCGTTGTGCGCAGAAAGTCGTCGCGGAAGGTGTCGCCCCAGTAACGCGTGCCGTTGGGTGTCGTGTCTGCTCGTTTTACGATTTACACACATGCCGACGGCGTATCCGTGTATGTGCGCAGAAGCCGCCGAAACCAGAACGGACACAACACTTATGCTCCAAGAACACCGTTATGTAAACTTGGGTGTTGAAAACATGAGTAGCGCGCAACCCAAGTTCAAGACACGTGAGAGGAGAGAGATATACGAGTTCATCGACGAACGCGGAGAGGTGACATACGACGACCTGTTCGAGTCGGACATACTGACCGAGACCGACCGTTACCAGCAGTTGGTAGCCGTCATGAAACGCGACGGCATGCTGGAGGAGGACGACGGCGTACTCAGGACGGCGGTAGACGCAGGTGTAGAGGAACACCACGAGATAGACGGGATGACCGTAACCGTACGCCGCGCACGTCAGGAAGACATCTCGGGTATCATAGGCGTCATCCGGCAGGTCACGAGCGAGAAACGTTACGTCGTCGCGGAGTCGGTCGAGCAACAGCTTTCGGGCGACAGCACGCTGATGGACACCGACCTCGAAAACCGGCACTTCTTCGTCGCAACCGTCGACGACGAGGTCGTCGGCTGGTGCGGTCTCGAAATCCCCGAGATGGACAAGCTGAGCCACACAGCCGAACTCACACTCGGTGTGCTCGAAGAGTACCGCGGCATGGACATAGGCGATCTCCTGCTCGAACGCGGTCTGGACTGGGCGGACGAAAAAGGTCTGCACAAGGTGTACAACAGCATACCGTCGGTCAACGAAGCCGCCATCGAGTTCCTCAAGGAACACGGCTGGAAGAAGGAGGCTGTCCGGAGCGACCACTACCGTATCGACGGTGAGTTCGTCGACGAAGTCATGATGGAGAAGTCGTTCTTCGGGTAGCTAAGGAGCCAGTTCTTCCATCGTCGACTTCTTC
This sequence comes from Euryarchaeota archaeon Ods04, assembly GCA_028751055.1. GTDB lineage: Archaea > Halobacteriota > Halobacteria > Halobacteriales > Halorutilaceae > Halorutilus. The sequence goes on from JAQZDD010000232.1 coordinate 1,091, forward strand.
TGCTCGTCGCTCAGCATACCGGCGAAAGCGACACGGACGTAGTCGACGCCTTCTATCGCCTCGAAGCTTTCGAGAGCGGCGCGTGCCTTCTCCGGCGTGCCGACCGCCGCTACGTCGTCCACGAGTCCGTCAGGAACCTCCTGCGCGGCTTCGGCGACGCCGCCTTCGTCCCAGCCTTCCTGTATCGCCTCGACGGCGTCTTCCCATCCGAACTCGGCGACTGCTTGACGGTAGAACGGACCGTAACGTGCTATCATGAACGCGAGCATCATACGCGCCTGCTGTCGTGCCTGTTCGGTCTCGGGTGCGACACAGCACCGCACGACGGGTGCGACCGTAACGTCGTCGTGCGACCTGCCGCTCTCGTCCAAGCCGCGTTCGAGTGCATCCATCCGCTCCCGAAGACCTTGCTTCGGCAGCAGCTGAGGGTTCCAGCCGTCGGCGAGCGCGCCAGCCATCTCGGTCGTCTTAGGTCCGAGCGCGGCAACATCGATTTCGACGGTCTCGTCGGGCACGGGACACGTCAGCTTCATTCCGCCCACCTCGAAGAACTCGCCGTCGTACTCGACACGGTCGCCCGTCTGTAACGCCGTCACTATCTCGACAGTCTCCTTGACGTGCCCTAACGGACTTTCGAACTCTCTGCCGTGCCATCTTTCGGCGAGTTCGGGCGACGAAGCACCGATACCGAGCCTGTACCTGCCGTCCGAGATGTCGGCGAGCGTGACGGCTGTCTGCGTTATCAGCGCGGGCGAACGCGAGTACGGCGAGAGGACGTGCTGTGTAATCCCGATTTCGTCGGTCGCACGCGCAACGGAGGCGAGAACAGGCACGACGTTCCATCCCGTCGTCTCCCCCATCGAAACCTCGGTGTAGCCGAGCTCCTCGGCGTCGCGCGCGTATCCCACGATATCCTCGACGGAGGTCGTCTCCGACATAGGTACGACGAAGCCGCGGTCTTTCTGTGTCGTCATCGGTCTTTTCACGGACGCCGAGAACGTAAAACCCACGTATGAGTATGTGACTCCGGTGTCATCTCACTTCTATCCAGTCGACCTGCATGAACTCCAAGAGGCACTCTTCACAGTTACGAGGTTACCGTATCCAGCCATCCGAAAAACTGGTCGCGCAGACGTGCCTCGGCTCCGCGCGAAAAGCTGTGACCCTCGTTCGAGTACGCGTGGAGAGCGACATCGACTTCGAGCGCGGCGACAGCGTCAATGGTGTGCTCGATACCGACGGTCGCGTCGTCACGTCCGTGGAAGACTGCGACCGGAACGTTGAGACGGTCTTCTACCTCGCCGAAGTCGTATCTGTCGAGGTCGTCGAAGAAGTCGTCGGCGACGCCGCCGAAGCCGCTCGTGCTCATACGCCGGTACTCCTCGAACGGCTCTGTGTACGTGACAGGCGCGCGTGTACCGACAGCCTCGACGCGTTCGTCGTCGACGGCGACGTGGAAGACGACCTTGCCGCCGAAGCTCGAACCGAACAGAACGCAGGATTCCGGTTCGAAATAGTCGATGACAGCGCGTAGGTCGGCGACACGCGTCGAAAGCGTCTGTTCGCCGAACGAAAGGTCGGACTCGCCGCATCCACGGTGGTCGAAACGGACGGCGTCGTAGCCTTCGGCGGCGGCGCGCTCGCATCTACCGACGTAGCTTCCGCCCTTGTCGCTCACGAAGCCGTGGGAGAAGAATATCCAGCGGTCCGAGGGGGTGTCCGGTTCGTGGTGGACTGCGACGACCTCGTCGCCGTCTACGGGGATGGTATGTCGTGTGGGCATACGCTAACTGTGAAGGCGGGCGCGTTAACCGTTTCGTCAGCGGCACTCCTCGTGCGACTCGGCTAAACCCGAAAGAAGGCTGTGTCACTCAAGGAACGCCTCTCCTTTGTCCGACAGCC
>JAQZDD010000190.1 GCA_028751055.1 Euryarchaeota archaeon Ods04
GAACATCGGCGCGGTTGAGGAGTACGGCGCGGACGGCGCGCTCGCAGTCGGATGCATGAACGCGCGCAACACACGTGTCGAACCTGTCGACGAACTCGTCGGCACGGTCGAATCGGTCTTGGAGCACGCAGAACCCGAGACGACGTACGTTTCGCCGTCAGCGGGACTCGACTTCCTGCCGTGGACGGTCATGAAGGACAAGGTACAACGTCTCGGTGAAGCCGCAGAGGAGGTGAAGGCATAATGACACAACAGGTACACGACAAGCTTTTCCCGACGACCGTAATCGGAAGCCACCCCAAGCCCAAGTGGCTAAACAGAGTAAGAAAGCTCAACGAAGAGGGCGACTTTAGCGACGAACGTCTTGAGGAGGCGATGGACGACGCCGCGCGCATCGTAGTTGACGAACACGAGCGCGCCGGAATCGACATACTCGGCGACGGAGAGATGCGCCGCGAGGAGATGGTCGAGTACTTCGCACACCGCATACCTGGATACGAGTTCAACGGTCCCGTACGCGTCTGGGGCAACAACTACTTCGAGAAGCCGAGCGTCGTAGACGAGTTAGGAGACCCCGAACCAATGCTCGTCGACGAGTTCGAGTTCACGCAGAAAGCGATGAGCGACGGACACGGCGTAAAGGTGCCCATCACGGGTCCGTACACGCTCTACGACTGGTCTTTCGACGAGGTCTACGGAGACGAACGCGAACTCATAATGCGTCTCGCCGAAATCGTCAACGACGAAATTAAGCGTCTCGCCGACGCGGGCGCGAGGTACATACAGATAGACGAACCCGCGCTTTCGGTGCGTCCTGAGGACATCGACCTCGTGATAGAGGCGACCGAGAAGGTCGTCGACGGTGTCACGAAGGAGGAGCACGAGAACGTCGAGAGGCAGATAATGCACGTCTGCTACGGCGACTACGGCGCGATATACCCGCGGATGCTCGACATTCCCGTCGACCAGTTCTCGTTAGAGTTCGTCAACCAGGACTTCGCCCATATAGACACGTTCGCCGAGCACGACTTCGACAAGGAAATCGGCTTCGGATGCGTCGACATACACGACCGCGAGGTCGAGTCGGTCGACGAAATAAAGGAGAACATCGAGCACGCCTTCGACTTCGTCGACCCCGAACAGGTCTGGGTCAACCCCGACTGTGGCGTCAAGCTCCTTCCGCGTGAAGTGGCGTTCGGAAAGCTCGAAAACATGTCGGAGGCTGCGCGCGAACTACGCGAGGAGTACTCGTAGACGCGATGCGCTCGCGCGTCGTGCCGCCCGAAGAACTCTCCGACGCGCATTTAGACGCGCTCACGGAGTACCACGGCGTGGAGACATGTGAAGACGCGCTCGAAGAACTGAGCGACGATCCGATTCTGGAGGTAGGGCGCGAGGACGGCAGGCACATAGGCGACGACGCCGTCGTGCGTCCGTGCCCGCTCTGCGACGACGAACACGTCCACAAGTTCGGCGAAGCACTCGAAGAAGGAAAACTGGTGCAACACGCGTCAAAATGTGCCGAAGCCGAACTCTACTGGCTGGTCTGGTTCGGTGAGGGAGAGGGAGACTGGCAGAAAGACGACCGTTTCGCTGACTCGCCCAGTCTTTGTTAGACTCGACTCAGCGCATCTCCTCTACGTCGACAGCCGTGTCCGAGGCGACGAACGCACACGGCATCCCCGAGTCGTACACGACTAGCTTCTCGTCGGCGGTGCGGTACGATTCGAGGCGTGGTTCCGCGCTCATAACTCCCCGTTCGTACCGCGCGTAAATATCACCGGCGATTGCGGCAAAAAACAGAACTGTCGTCTGAGTGGCAACGGAATCGGCGCACGAACTAATACGGAGGAGCACCATGACTGAAAGGATGTCCGAAGATGACTCCTTGGCACGCAGGGCGTACAGACACAGAACAGACCTCTACCGTGAGGAGGGCGACGAAGACGCGCCGACGGTCGTCTTCGCACACGGGACGCTGATGGACCGCACGATGTTCGATTCGCAGGTCGAGGCTGTCGCCGACGCGGGATATCACGCGGTCGCTTACAGCCTCCGCGCGCGGACGGAGTACTACGAACCCGCGTACGACTTAGACGACATCGTCGGCGACACCGTAGCACTCTTAGACAACATCGGCGTCGAAACGTGTACGCTGGTGGGCATGTCGATGGGTGGCTTCATGGGTCTCCGTTTCGCGCTCCAGCACCAAGACAGACTTGACGCGCTCGTCTTAGTTGACTCGATGGCGGGCTTGCACGAGGAGGCGAAGACACAGAGCTACGACGCCATGATAACCCAGATAGAGGGAAGCGACGATGTGCCCGAACCTCTCGCTGAGACTTCGGCGCAGATACTGTTCGGAGAGACGACGCGCGAGACCAGCACTGAACTCGTCAACGGATGGATAGACCGCTGGCTCTCGTACCCGCCGATGTCGGTCGTAAACGAGGTACGTTCGTGGCTCCACCGTGACGACATAACCGACCGCATGGATGAGATAGAGGTGCCGACCCTCGCGCTCCACGGCGACGAGGATACGTCGATACCCACCGAGAGGGCGCGCGAGACCGTCGAACCGATGTCCGACGGACGTGTCGAGGTCGTTCCTGAGGCAGGGCACTCGTCGAACGCCGAGAACCCGGAGTTCACGAACGAGAAGCTCTTAGAGTTTCTCGACGAGGTTTACTGAAAGTCTCGCGTTCGTTTCCCCTGAGGTCGACGCATTCTACGTGTGTCATAGATATGTCAGAGCCACGTCTGACGAACGTCCATTAAAATCTTACAAAAACACGGCATAATTAATGAAATATTTACGACAACCTTTATTAGCCCGTGTGACTTTGTACACCTTGAGTGAGAGGGGAAGAAGAATGAGACTTTCAGAGGTAAAGGAGTACATAGACAGACAGGTCGAGACACCGATAGACCACGACACAGCCGTCGATAAGCTGAACGGCAGAAGGATAGACTGTCCGTCGGGTAAAGGGAAACGTGTTTCCGACGCTTTATCGATGGACGAGACACGGACGTACGAGACGACAGACGAGATATACGAGTCGGTGATGTGCTATCTGGGGGACGAGTACATCGGCAGGAAGTTCTACGACGACAGAAGCCCGAACATGCTCGACAACTGCCCGCCGTCGGACGAAGAGAAGGACGAGTACGACGCCACATCGTGTTTCTGACACACGCTTTTCGGAGCCGCCGACAGGGTTAAGACGAGGAGTCGCCGATTCAGAACGTGATAGCGAGCGGACACATAGGCGTCGGCTATCTGACGTACGCCGTCTTCCGTCGTCTCGTACGATGGTCGCCGCCCGGAACTGCGGTGCTCTTCGCCGTCATCGTCGGC
>JAQZDD010000201.1 GCA_028751055.1 Euryarchaeota archaeon Ods04
CCTGCGTAAGCTCTCGTTCGGTTTCTTCGAGTTCCTGTTCTGTCTCTTCAAGTTCCTGCTCGGTCTCTTCGAGTTCTTCCTGTAGCTCCGCAACAGCATCCTCCCTTGCCGCTACTTGGTCCTGAAAGTAGAGCGTAGCCCCTGCTGTCCCCATAACTGCAAGGGCTACGAGCACCACCATGGCTGTGTTTATTCTCCCACCTATGAATTTCATTCTCGTATGTCCTCAGTATGCCACGAGTAGGTATATGGCTTGTGCTACACCGACAAGTTCGTACGGAATGGGTCAGGTTCGGCTCGGAACTATGCTCCCGAAGCTGTAGCCGTAGACGTCGTGTAGCCTGCGGAGACAGACCTCCGAGAGGTATATGAGTAGCGCGAGAACGAGCGGTATCCATTCGACACCGTTCTGCTCCTGACGCGGCTCCGAGGCGTGCGACCTGACGCCCTCTGCTATCCCTGCCGTGTCGCTCGGCTGGTAGATAGAGCCGCCCGTTCTCTCGACAGCACGCATCAAGGCGGTCGACATTCCGAACGCTCCGTACTCGCGTGCGTAGTTGACTGCGTACTCCGTCTCGCCGACCGTCTCGAATCCGGGTTCGGAGGGCGTCACGACCGCCGTGTACTCGTCGTCGCCAGTCCGCGAGAACTCGGCGTCGGAGTCAGGCTCTGACGGACCGCGGTAGCTTACCTCCGTAGGCTCACCGACGCGTGTGTCGCTCACGTCGTAGACGTCGGTCGTGTGCCGCTCGGGGTCGCCTATCGCCCAGTTCACGCCGCGCGAAAGCAGCAGCGAGTCGGGGTCGCTCAGAAGTCCGCCGAGCGTTCCGTCGCCTTCGTGCGCTGTCACCGAGACGACACGTCCGAGACCGTACCGTCCCGAAGCCATCGCAACGTCGCCGTCGCCCGTCGCAACCAAGAACCTGCCCGTCGACTTGACAGTCACGGAGTTCGTCTCTCCCAAGTCGGTCGTCGTCTCGTCGACGCCTCTCGTTATGAAGTGGTTGCTGTTCATTATGTTTAGGGTGTCACTGTCAGGTGTACCGAAGAGCACGCTTATCCTGTCCGTACTACCTCTCCTGTAGTACTCGCCGCCGCCCGCCTCTGCTAAGTCCTGCATAACGACGTGGTCGGTCATCATGTCGTCGCTTACGCCGACGGTGTTCACCCTGATACCCTGTCTGTTGAGACGGCTCGCAACCTGCCGAGCGTCAGGGTCTAAGACGCCGCGTTCGGGCGGTCTGTCGTATATCAAGCCGTCGCTTATGACTATGACCTCTCCGGCACCGTCGAGTTCCTGCCCAGCCTGCTCCAGCCCGTCCGCCATGTCTATCGATATGCTCACGTCGACGCCGGGTTCTACCCTCGCTATCGTGTCCTTGAGTTCGTCCCTGTTGGTGGAGAGGTCGCCGAGCGGTTCGAGCGTGACCGAGTTGCGTCCCGCTCCCACGAGACCGACCTGGTTGCCGTCGTCGAGGCTGTCGACGACATCGATAGCCGTCTGTTTGACGACGTCGCCGAAGATTCCCGAGCGGAACTCGTACCTTTCGCCGTCTTCTACAACCGCCTCACCCGCCGTGTTGGCAGAGAGGTCTAATACGATGACGACCTCCGCGATTTCGTCGGTCTCTCCTTCCTCCACCGGGAGCATATGACCGAGCGACGAGCCGTCGTAGTTGCCGTGTTCGTAGGCGTTCGGACCGCCCGCGACGAAGAGACCGTTTCCGTCTATCACGAAGTCCTGTAACGCACCCGTGTCGCCCACGTCGTCGGCATGCATGTTCTGGAGAACGACGCCGTAGTAGTCGTCGGCACCGAGGTTCGACGGCACCTCGTCCGCTGTGTCGACCTCGTAGAGCTGTTCTAAGAGTTCAAGGAGCGGGTACTGGTTGGAGCCGACATAGAGAACCTTCGGACGGTCGACGACACGGACTGTCTTGTAGAACTCGTTGTTCCTCTCGAAGTAGCTCTCGCCGCCGACGGTCGCCGACATCCTGTAGTCGCCCGTGCTTTCGAACGTATGTTCGAACTCCTCGCATCCCGGAGTCATCTCGCCCGAGAAGACAGTCTCGCCACCCACATCGACGGTAACGTCGCTCGTCGTCTCTCTGATGTTGATGCCGCCGACGCAGACCTCGAACGTCTCCTCAACGTCCTCGCTCGCCTTCTCGGGACCGTCGAGCCTGACGTACCGTTCCGTCTCTGTCGCCTGCAGGTCGACCATGCTTATACGCGCGTTGAGCACGCTAGCCGAACCAGCCGCACCTTCGAGCGACCTGCCTTCGGTCACCCTGCCGTCTGAGATGAGGAGGACGTTGCCGTCGCGTTCCAAGTTCGAGACGACAGCGTCGCCTATAGGCGAACCGTCGCCCTCAGCTATACGTGTCGTGTCGACGGCTATGCCCTCCTGTTCGACGCCCGCGGCTACGTCGTCGGCGATGTCCTCGAAGACAGCCATGCTGTCGGAGTCGTCTATGAGTATCTGTACACGTTCATCCCCCTGCTCCGTCGTCGTCTGCACGACGAAAGGCTGTGCGAAAGCGACGACCAAGAGAGAGACGACGACGAGACGTGAAGCGAAGAGCGCGTACCTACGTCTCTTCGAACCCGTCGCGTCCATCACCATCAGGTAGTAGAGTGCGACTCCTGCGACGGGTATGACGGCAAGCGCGAGCGGAGTCTCGAAGCCCACCATCAGATATCACCTCTGTAACGCATGAGTCCGAGTTCGGCGAGCACGAAGATGAGCGCGGCGACGGCGGCGTAAGGCGTTAGGTCGAGCGGCACCCTCTCTTCGAGCGTCTGCTGTGCCGTCTGTCCAGCCGGAGTTCTGTCAACATCGGGCGCGGACACGTCCGACTCCTGTGAGTCGAGCAGGTTCGCCGAGTAGACAGCCGCACCGGCTTCGTAGAACCCCGCTCTGTCCATCACGACCGTCGCGCCCGTCTCCTCGCCGTCAGGCGTACCGACCGTCCTTTCGACCGCAAAGCTGAGCGTATCTCCGGTATCGCGGTTCATCGATGACAGCCTCTCGCGCGAGGTGGCGTGGTAGAGCGCGTTACGCCAGAAGACGGGGTACCTGAAGCTGTTGTGGAAGTCGGTGGCGTCCTGCATGAAGCCGTAGTAGACCGTCCTGCCGTTCCCGACTTCGGCTGTCGCAATCAACGGATCCTCGGAAGCCGACTCGACGAGCGCGCGTCCGTCGGTTAGCTCCGCCTCGACGTGCTCACGCGGCACGGGGAAGTCTATGTCGCGGAC
>JAQZDD010000157.1 GCA_028751055.1 Euryarchaeota archaeon Ods04
GACGAGTTCGTCAACGTCGACGCCGACAAGATAAAGTACGCCATGTACAACTTCTGGCAGAGAGTGGGAGACGACAGAGTTAGTATCGACTGACCACGTAACACATAAATCTGTGTAGACACGATATACACGTATGGCGAACATCACCGTTACCGTTCCGGACGAGTTCAAACAGGAGATGAACGAGCATCCCGAAATCAACTGGAGTCAGGTCGCCCGTGAAGCCTTTGAGGAACGTCTCAGCAAGCTGAAAACGGTGGAAGAGCTTGATGAGATAACGTCGAAGAGCGAACTTACGGAGGAGGACGTGGACGAAATCAGCGAGAAAATCAAACGGAGCTTAGCCGAAGAGTACCTCGGTGAAGAGGCGTGAAACTCGTCGTCGACACGAACGTCCTGATCTCCGCGTTGATAGCCGACTCTACGACGCGAAACCTCCTTGTTGGCTTTGACGAACCGCTTCTTGCACCCGAACGGCTCCGCAACGAAGTCGAAAAGCACACCGACCTGATACACGACAAGTCAGGTCTTAGCATGGACAAGGTCAAGCAGTCTGTCGACATCCTGTTCGAGAACATCGAGACGGTTCCACGTTCCGAGGTGGAGCCTTTCCTTGACGAGGCTTATGAGGCACTGGGTGACACAGACGAAGACGATGTTGTGTTTCTGGCAACGGCACTCGCGGTGGGCGCGTCTATATGGAGCGACGACACCGACTTTCAGGAGCAGAGTCTCGTCCCCGTCTACACCACTTCCGAGGTTTTCGAGGATATCGTCGATTGACGCGGAGACACTGTTGAGTGGAAGTGTGGCTCAGTACTTAGGCGACGCGCCGGTTATCTCGTAAACGTCGTCCATAATCGTGTCGCGCTCTTCCTTCCACGTCCCGAAGCCGTCCATCGACGGGTACTCTGCGTAATGACCTTTCATCTCCTCAGCCTTCTTCCGTACAGAGTTGAGTTCACGCAGAAGTCCCCAGTGTCCGAAAGTACTGACGAGCGTCTTTATCTTCAGACCGAGCGACATAGAGACCTCGCCCTCGCCGAGAGCATCGACGAGCTGCTGACCGGGCATCGCCTTGACGAGGTCGGTGAGTTCGTCGACTCCGTGCGCTGTTCCGAATATGTTGTAGAGGTCGGTCGCGGCGAACTTCTTTCCGAAGTCGTGCATGACGCGCTGGTTGTACTCCCAGAGGGCGTCCTCCGAAACGTCTTCTTCGACGACTGCGTCGGCGGCGACCTCAGCCGCCCACGCGCCCGACTTAGCCGCTCCGGGTATACCGCCGCCCGTCGTCGGGTTGACGTGTCCTGCGGCGTCACCCACAGCCATGAATCCGGGTGCGACAGCCGAGTCGTACGGACGGCGTGTCGGGAGTGCCGCTCCGAGCTTGTTGACCACGCGCGCGTTCTTGAACTCGTCGCGGTTCTGTACGTCGCGTCTGAGAGCCTCGACGAGCTTCATCGGCTCCTCGGTCATCTGGAATCCCAAGCCGACGTTTATCTCGGTAGGCGTCCTCGGGAAGTACCAGACGTAGCCGAGCTGTTCTGCGGGCTTGAAGACGAGGGCGTCGCTCCAGTCGACTGGTTCGTCGACCTCGATTATCTCGCGGTAGGCGGAGCAGAACTGTGTGAACTTGACGTTGGTGTCGAAGGTCGCTTCGGATAGGTCGGCGTCGTCCTGTAGGACGGAGAGAGCACCCGCGGCGTCGACCGTCATGGGCGCGCGGTACTCGACGGGTTCACCCTTACGGATAGCGCGCACGCCTTCGACCTTGCCGTTCTGCACGACGCTCCGCGCCACGGTGTCGTAGACTACCTCCGCACCGGCGCGCTCAGCCTCTTCGAGTATGACCTCGCCGTAACGTTTCCTGTCCATGACCTTGCCCGTGACGGGCAGAGGTATCTCTATCTTCTCGTCGTCCGCCTCGAATATGCCGCGACGAACCTCGCGGTTTGTGAACGACTCGTCCGCAACGTAGTCGCGGTCGACAACATCGGGCAGACTTGCCGCGCCCTTGATGGCGTCGCCGCACGCGATACGTCCGCCCTCCTCGCGCGACTTGCGTTCGAGGAGTACGACGTCGAGACCCTCCGACGCCGCAGAAGCGGCTGCGAAACAGCCGCCTGTGCCGCCGCCGACTACGACCATGTCGGCTTCCTCTGTCTTCATGTTGACCCCTCGGTATTCATGTTCAAGAACGGTCGGTGAGACTACTTAACTTAACCGTTAAGTATGACCCTACTATGACGTGCCCGCGCTGCCACGTTCTCCCGAAGCACCAGTCCTAATACGTCTCAGAACGTACAGAAAACGATGAGTCAGGACACCTTACCCGACGTACAGGCAACGAAACCCGATGTCGAGGTCGGTCTGAAAAGAGTCGGCGTCACAGACGTGCAGAAGCTTGTCATGGTGTCACGCGAGGACGCACGACCGCTCGTGTTCTCCGCCGACTTCAACGTCTACGTCGACCTGCCTTCGGGACGTAAGGGAATCGACATGAGCCGTAACATGGAGGTCACCAACGAAGTTCTCGACGACCTGACACGCGAACCCGTCGTACGTATGGAGAACCTCTGCGCCGAGATAGCGCGCCGTCTCCTCAGCAGACACGACTACACGACACGCGCCGAGGTCGAGATGGACGCCGAGTACATGTTCCGCGACGAGACGCCCGTGACGAAGAAGGAGACGCAGGGATTCGCCGACGTGCACGCGAGAGCGGTCGCAAACGGAGAGGGCGTACGCAAGTCGATAGGTGCGGAGGTTACGGGCACGACGGCTTGTCCGTGTGCACAGGGCATGATGGCGAAGGACGCCGCGGAGAAGTTAGAAGAACTCGGTCTCGAACAGGATGCCGTCGAGGAGTTCTTGGACGAGATACCGCAGGCGGCGCACAACCAGCGTTCGAAGTCCTACCTCGAAATAGAGGTCGATGAAGACGTGTACGTCTCGCTCGACCGTATCATAGAGGTAGCGCGCGACTCGATGTCGTCTCGCGTCTACAACCTGGCGAAACGTCCCGACGAGCACCATATGACGCGTGAGATGCACGAGAACGCACGTTTCGTCGAGGACGTGGTGCGCGAGATGGCTAAGAACGTCGCAGACGAGTTCGACCTGCCCGACGACGCTGTCGTAACGATGACGCAGGAGAACGAGGAGAGCATCCACCAGCACAACGCCTACTCGGAGCGTGTCATCAGTTTCGGGAACCTCGTGAGTGAGATAGACAGACGTTGACCAACGGCTTCTTCAGACCTCCTGCTCCATCAGACGGTCGCCCGTCTCGGAACAGGTGAGAACCACGACCTGTCGAACCGAGCAACACGACTCGACGGTGTCGTGGCTGACATCGACATCACCGCAGTCGGGACAGTCTTCGAGGAATATACGCAGGCTACGCAGAACAGTCGCACGTTCCTCGGGCGTGTAGCCGTCCCAGTCGGGATGACGCGAAAGCAGACGCGCACCAGCCACGTCGACACGTAGTGCAGTGGGTGAGGGCCAGCGCGTGAACTCGACGTCCCAGTCGCGCACCGCAACAGCACCGTCATACCTCTCTATCCGTTCGTCGTCGGGGTCGAAGCCTATCTCGACAAGCAGTTCGTCGGCATCAGGGTTCTCGTCGACACGACGTATCTCGTCTTTCCATTCGCGCTCGAACTCCTGCGTCAGAACGAGGTCGTCTATCTCCTCCGAGAACTCGACCGCGCCGGCTTCCGTGAGAAACGTCTCGACCTGTTTAGCCTCGGCTTCGGTTTCGTCTTCGGTTCGCGCTCCTGCTCCGGTGGCGCGCCCCGCGTCCGCCTTACCGAAAAGAGCGAGCACCTTCTCAGGCATGTACCTC
>JAQZDD010000086.1 GCA_028751055.1 Euryarchaeota archaeon Ods04
CGGAACCATGGCGGCGATAAAGCTACTGAAGATGATTATCAACGCGATGGCTGGTATCATGAAGACTACCGCGATGCCCGTGCCCACCTTCATGCCGCCGCCTACACCCTGTTTCTGCAGGTATCCCGCGACGCCTCCGCCTACCGCAGGAGCCAGAGCCTGTACAACCGGCACGACCGAGACGACGAGCGTCACGACCACGCCGATGATGATGTTGATTAACGTCTTGCCTTCGAAGTCGTCTGTCATAGAGTGAAAGAGTAGAGCTGAAATATAAGCTTTTGGATTGGTTCGGGAATTTAGCACGTTAGTTTCGACCGATACAGATAGCTCGCTAAGGTTTCGCTAACCACCTCAACGACCGGAGTTGAGCAGGTCAGTAGACATCCTCAAGGAACCCGCGGATAGCCTCGTTTACCGGCGCGGGATTCTCCATGTTCGCGCTGTGACCGGCTTCGGGAACCAGCACACGTCGCGCATCCAGGTGCTCCACCAGCGAGTCCGAGCGGGCAGGTCTGAGCGCGAGGTCCTCCTCCCCGTGAACTACAAGAGCCGGAACGTCGATACCGTCGAGTTTGGGCGTGAAGTCGGGACGGTCGAGCCATGAATCCATCTCGTGATGGACTGCCTCCCAAGGATACGTGAACATACGGTTCACCCACGCTTCGGCTACCTCCGGGTTCTCCTGAAGGGTCGTATCCCCGAAGAGCATACGCTTCACCAAGCCTACGTACTTCTCCGGTAGCTCCTCCGACCTGCGCATCTCCTTCATAATAATCCGGTACTGCTCTCTTTCGTCTGCCGTGAGTGTCCCGGCTGTCGTGTCCATCAAGACGAGTCCGTCGAGTCTCTCGGGGTAGCGTTCGGCGAACCGGAGTGCCATGAGACCGCCCATCGCCGTGCCACCGAGAACGCAGGAGTCGATGCCTTTGCCGTCCATCAGAGCGGCGCAGTCGTCGGCTAAGTCATAGAGGTCGTAGTAGTCGGCGTACTGGTCGGTCCGTGCGCGGGTGTCGTAGGCGACAACCCGGTACTCGTCCGAAAGCGCGTCTATCTGTGAACCAAACATCGTCCTGTCCATGAGTGTGCCGTGGCAGAGAACCAAGGGCGGTCCTTCACCTCGGTCGGTGGAGACAGTCTCTGGTCTGAAGCGGTACCGCCGGACAGGTCGGTTCTCGGTAGTTTCTGGCATACTCTTTACCTCCTTCCGAGTTGGGCACTAACCCAGATAGTTCTTGCCCATGTATAAGATGGGTAATGTCAGGTTTCCGGAGGCAAGCCTACGGAGAAAATGTACAGTTCGGTGCCGAGACGGCAAGCCGTCCGGTACCGTAGTAATTAGATAGAGTTAGCGTCTATACGCGCGTGAGCCTTTCCGCCCGAGGTCCCTTGTCGCCCGATGTTACGTCGAACTCTACTTCTTCGCCCTCCTCTAAGTCGTCGCCGCCCACATCCTCCATGTGGAAGAAAACGTCGTCGTCGGAGTCGTCCGTTTCTATGAATCCGTATCCCTTCCTGTCATGGAAGAAAGACACTGTTCCGTTTGCCATTTGCGTATTACTGTAAAGGGGGGACACGTATATAACTGCCGGTAATAGGACGCTGGGTAGAGAGGGGTGGAGATGTCAGACGAGGAGCGTGACGTTCCAGACGAAAGCACCGAAGAAGAGAGCGGACGCCAAGAAGAACGCCGTGTGGTACTCTATGTACGGGTACGGAGATGGATGCGCGCCCAAGAGACCGCGAGTCTTCTTGCAGGTTCTGTGGCTCACCTCCGCCGCGACGAAGACTGCGAAAATTCCGATGACGGATGCGAGCGTGACGCCCGCTACGACGCCGAAGGTCTCGATGAAGAAACGCGTGAAAGGTATTATCTCGACGAGGTCGGGATGAGAGACAACCAAGACGGTGCTGAACGCATCGAGCTTCTTTGCGGCTACGACGGCAAGCATCTCGTAGCCGACGGTGCGCGTCGGGACGTTCACGAATGGTAGCGAGTCGAAACGAGGTGTCTCTGACTCAAATACCTGCATACGCGCGTGTTGGTGCGCGCGACAGATAAACGTAGGGTCAAAACTGAGCACGCTTCACTCGTCGTCTTCGTCACTTTCATCCCAGAGACGGAAGACAGCAGCGAGGTAGCCCATCACCGCAAGAAGCCCGAGTTCGCCGTTGTCGAAGACAGGGAAGATTCTCTCCACGTCCTCGGGCGCGTCAGGACCGGGGTCGACGCCCGTGTAGTAATGCATGTCCTCGGTCGTTCCGCGCGCGTGTTCCTCGCCGACAGCAAATCCGTCGAACTCGATGAAGGTCTGTATGATTCCGCGCTCGTTCGAGAGGTAGAGATGTCCCGAAAGGTCGATGAACTGGTCGTGGAGGGGCCAGAAGAGGTTGACGCCGTTGTGGAAGGCGTCAAGGAGAACGTGCGCGACGAGCCATCCGCCTAAGACGGATACCCAGCCGACACGGTAGCCGTACTCGCCCCACCGCGAGAGGACGTACGACTCTTCTCGGTAACGTACGTCCCAGTAGAGAACGGCGAAGACTGCGAGCGGCAGGACGATGTTGTGCAGTACGGTACGGTGCGCCCCCGTCCAGAAGAAGCCCATGAAGGTGTCCAAGTCCGGAAAGGCTGTGACCGCCATGACAACGATTACGGCGCGTCTGTCGAAATGTGTGCCTAGGAGCGCGGCGGCTATGAGCAGACCGAAGCCGACGTGTACGACTGTTGAGGGCATAAACGAATGATGGTCGCGCACGCTGATAGGGGTTTCTGAGGTTTATACGTGGCTCGTCGTCCTCGCTACGTACCTAAGGACACTTTCATCGCTTAGCCAAGCACATTCAAGATTCATCTCAGCCTCACCGCGCGAAGTTTTTTATGTCGAAACGGTGTATATTCAGCACCGAAATGTCCTTAGCCACGAAGGAAGGTAACGGCGAGGAGAACTTAGACAGGCTCGTCGACGTTCTCGGTGCGAAGGGCGTCCTGCTGTTCTTAGCCCTGCTCGCCGCCGTATTCGTGGCATGGGCGGCACCCGGAGTCGCCTCGGAGCCTGTCGCCGGCGCGCTTCTCGCGCTCGCCCTTGGAGGTGCCGTCGCTCTCGACAGGGAGCTTTCTGACGACGACACGACGGACACGGTCGGCGTCTCGGTCTTCGTCCTCGCCGTCCTGTACACGACGGCGACCGCGCTGGAACTCGGCGTAGGCTGGCTCTCGGCACTCGGTGCGTCGCTCGTAGTCGCCATGGCTACGGCTTACGAGTACCACCGCGACGAAGGTGGTGCGGGCGTCGATGTCGTCGGTGTCCTCGCCGCGGGCGCGCTCGCTTTCTACGCGGCTCTGCGCGCGACGGGATGGACGGAGTTCGCACACTCGCCCGTCTTCGCAGGTCTCGTCTTCTTCGTCGGCACGGGCTTCGTCGCCGTCTTCTTTCGACGTGCCACAGTCGAACCCGACGACAGAGGAACGACGCAGGAACAGGACGACGAGTTATACCGACTCCTCTTCGGCGTCGTCAACGAGGTAGCCGACGTGTCCGACGAAGCCGTCCGTCAGGACATCGCGTCGAAGATGCGTCTCGTCGCCGGTAGGCTCGGAGGCGTCAAGCTTCCGACGGTCGTCAAGGACCGCCACGGCGGTGTGCCCGTCGTCCTACCCGACGACGCGCCCGACACGCGCGAAGAGTCGGTTACGGTCGAGGAGGTCGTCGATACCGCCGACAGAGACCGTTTTACAGGCTACGTCCTGCACGGGGACGCCGTGCTGTTCTTCCGTAACGGAACCCCGTTCAAACACTACAACAACGGCGAGTACGGACACGACATCGAAACGATGGACACGGGCGTGGGCGCGCAGACTGCGGACTCCGCCTTCTTCCCACTCGGACATATGCCTCTCAACGACTTGGACGACCTGACACCGACCGACGAGAAGGTCGTCACGCCCGAAGAGGCGCGCAAGGAGGCGCGGAGCGAGACGGAAGACGGCGACGGAAAGACGTTACGTGTCGGCGGTGACGAGATAGACATCGAAGAGATGTTCGAGAAGGCGGACGAGGTTCTCGAAGACGTCAACGACTGAGTCCTCGTCTTCCCTTTCCGTCGTCTCGGTAGTTTTTCCTAAGTTATTTATTCCGATAGGAGACATACTTCCCCGTGACGACGATGGAGATAGACGACGGAAACAACGGCTCGGCACGTGCTTTCTTCGAAACCACAGCCGACCTCGTGACCGTCAAAGGGATAGTACTGTTGCTCTTTCTCACGGGCATAACCGCGGCGTCGATAGCAACCGGCGAGGCTGTCGAAGGTGTCATACCGGGCGCGGTACTGACCGCGCTACTCGTCATCGCAGTCGTGTACGAGGACGTTCAGAACGACGTTCTGGACACCGTCGGGGTGGTAGCCGTAGTCCTTGGTGTGGCGTACACAGGTCTGGAGTACGTAGAGGTGGCACAGGGAGTCTGGTTCCCGCTCGTCGCCGCTTTCTTACTCCTCGTGACCGCTGGCGTCGGAGCGTGGAAGAAGACCGAAGGAACCGACGACCCGGCGGTCTTCGTCGAGAACATAGACATAGTAGGGCTACACGGCAGCATACTCTTCATACTGTACGCAATCCTGAGTCTCGGCGCGCCGTCCGAGTTCCTGTTCTCGCCAGTTCTGCCCGCCGCCCTCCTCTTCTTCGCTCTGTCTCTACTCGGTACTACTGTCGCGTACGCTGTCCGCTCGTTCCCAGCCGAAGCCGAGTCGAACGAGCTACACCAGAAGCTCGTCTCCGTCGTGCGTGGACTCGATGAGATAGAGACGTCCGAAGACCGCGAGTCGCTCGGGAGCCACGTACGTTCAGTGGCGCAAGCACTCTCCGGTGTCCGTGTGCCCAGCCGTGTCGAAGTCTCGGAGGGACGGGTTCCTGTCGTCCTGCCCGACTCCGGTGCTGAGATATACGAGGCACGCGACGTGGACGACATGGTGCGTGAGATACGCGAGCGCGACCTGACAGGCTACGCCGTCAGCGACGACGGCAACGTGCTCATTTCCAAGAACGGTGAGACGGTCGTCTACTACATCGCACCCAAGGACGAGTTCGGCACCAACCCCGACGTTCTGCCGTACGGCTACTTCGGAGAGTCGGAGCTGTACGCCTCCACGTACGGCTTCGTCGACGCCGTAGAGTCCGTCCTGCCCAACGGAAGAGCACACGGAGAAACAAGCGGGACGAAGGAAGAGACGGTGGAGACGGAACCCAAAACCGCCGATGAGACACAAGGCGACCGTCAAACCGCTGAAAATGAGGGTAAGAAAGACGTCCAAGACGAAAAAACCGAGACACCCTTCGAGGACGATGTCGACATAGGCGGTAAGCTCAGCGACGCAGACGACGTCTTCGACTGATACGGTACTGACGCGGTTTACCGAACGAGTTCTACGAGGCTTTCGACGAGACGTGCCGAGTCGGCGCGCGTCCTCATACGTGTGTCTTCCTCGACTACGCGGCAGCCGATTTCGTCTAACTCGGGCGTCTCGCCGTCGACTACGAGTACGTCAAGGAAGTCGGAGTAGGCTTCGTAGACGCCGCGCGACGAGGCAGGGAGACCGACGGCGCGCATGAGTTTCGCAGCGGGTCCGCTCACAACTTCGCCGCCGACGAACGGCGAGACAGCGACGAC
>JAQZDD010000379.1 GCA_028751055.1 Euryarchaeota archaeon Ods04
ACGATAAAGGTCGCTGTTGCGGAGGGCGACGGAGAGGAGAAGACGGACGGCGAAAAGCACGGAACTATCGTCGGCTACGTCAGCTACCATGCAGTCGACGACACGGTCGTCGTCCAACATGTCTGCGTAGTACCGGAGTACCGCGACACCGACGTGCCCGAACGTCTCGTCGACTTCCCCGTCGAGTTCGCCGACGACGAAGGCATGAAGACACGCGCTGCCGTGGACGAGGGTTCTTGGTTCACGGAGTTTCTGCCGACTCAGGGCTTCGAGGAGAAGGGAGAGGCGCGTTTCGCGGGTGAGACGCTCGTTATGTACGAACTCTGACGGTCAGGCAGTCAGACAGTCAGACGATAAGGCGTCAGTTGAGGAGTCGGGGCGCGGCTATCATGAGTACCATGCTGCCGAACATGATGACGGCAACTGCACCAGCCATCGTGCCCGCGAGTCTGTCGCGTGCCTCACCCTCCGAGAAGGGTGCAAGTGCCTTCTTGAAGCCCTCCTTGAGTATATGTCCGCCGTCGAGCGGTAGCGCGGGTATGCAGTTGAACAGACCTAAGTTGAAGTTGACCCACGCAGTCCAGTAGAGGACGTTGGGTATGAACCAGAACGCGGCACCTAAGACTGCGAACGGTCCTGTCACCTCGTAGAAGTTGAGTATGAAGCCGTCGAAGCCGAAGAACGGCGTCAGACCGAGTATCGCGCCCAGCGGGAGGTAGATGGATATCGCCCAGTCAATAGGGTTGAGCGACGTGAGAAGACCGTACGGATACTGTATGTCGTACGGCGTTATTCCGACCTGTTCGGCGGTCGTCAGGAAGTTGATGCCTAGGAACGCGCCGCCCGTCTGCGGATGTTCGCCGACAGTCACGTCGAGAGCGACCGTTTCGCCGTCGCGCTGTACCTCGAAGACAGCCTCGTCGCCGGGCGACAGGTCGTCCATCGCCGACTGGAAGTCGTTGACGTTGACGATGGACTGACCTGCTATCGAGGTTATGAAGTCGCCCTCCTGCATCCCTGCGTCTTCGGCAGGTGTGTCAGACACGACGTTGCTTACCTCGACGCCCTGTGACTCGAACGAGAGTGTCTCCTCGCGCGTCGTCTCACCGTCCGCGACCGTGAGCGTCACCACCCCTGCTTCTGCGGCGGCTTCTGTCGCCTCGAAGAACTCGGCGTCGTTGTTCACAGCCACGCCGTCGACCTCAACGATACGTTCACCCTGCTCGACGACGCTGTCGGCGAGCGAGTCTTCGACGACGTTCTGGACGCCGACGCCCGCAAGCGGCTGTACGAAAGCCGTCAGGATTGCGACGATGAGGAGGAACGTGATGACCGTCAGAACGAAGTTGTTCATGACACCAGCGGCGAACATACGCGTCTTGTCGCCCGGTGACGCCTCCTCCACGTCATCCTCGTCGGGTTCTACGAACGCGCCGAAAGGTATGAAGGCGAGCATTACTGCACCCATGCTGGATATCTTTATGTCGCCCACACGGCAGAAGATACCGTGCCCGCCCTCGTGGACAACGATTCCGATGAGCAGACCTAAGATGATTTCAGGTGCCATCGAGAGCGGCAGGAAGTCGTTCAGTCCGGGTATCACGAGCACGTTCTGCGGCTCCGTAATCTGTGTCGGTTCGGGCGTCTCGAATATGCTCAGATGCGCGATACGCAGGAGCAAGAAGAACGC
>JAQZDD010000273.1 GCA_028751055.1 Euryarchaeota archaeon Ods04
CACGACAGGCTTCACGACGAAATTTTCGAGTCCGCCTGCCCTCCCTGACTCAGAGCCGTCTGAGCCTTCCGCGCAAGAGAGGGTTTACCGGCGTCACGCCGTCCCTGTACGTCTCCGCCTCGACTGTTTCGAACTCGTCACGTGCCTCGAAGACAGTCAGCGTGTCGCGGTGCAGGTTACATCCGCCCGCGCAACGTCTCCAGACCGGATTTACCGCCTTCTGCAAGCGTCGTCTCACGCCGTCGTCGCCGACATGCTCTAAGAAACGGAGTTCGCCGCCGGAGCGCAGGACGCGCGCCAGTTCGTCAAGCGCGCCGTCCACGTCCTTGATGGTGCAGAAGACGAGTCCCGCGACGACGTAGTTGAAGACGTCGTCGTCGTACGACAGCGACTCCGCGATATCGGCGCGTATCTCGACATCGACGCCGAGTTCTTCTGCACGCTCCTCCGCGCGTTTCCGCATATACGGGTCGGGTTCGACCGCGTGGAGCGAAACGTCCTTGTCGGCGAAGTAAGAGAAGTTCGCGCCCGTTCCCGCGCCTAAGTCGAGAACGTCGCCCTCAACGCCATCCGTCATGTACTCGCGGTGTTCCGCGATGCGTCTCTCGAAAGGGCGCGTCACAGGGTTGTAGAGGGCGGCGAACAGACGGTGTGACGGGGTTTCGCGGTCGTGTTCTGGCATCTCGTCTCCTTTGCAGAGAGGATGCGGGAACATAAACTCGGCGTGTCAGAGAGCGGACACATCGGAGCCTGAATATTCAGCGTGCCGTGCCCGGATGGTTGATATAGCATGTACAAAAAACATTACCCGAGGGACTGCAGTATAGACCGCGGCGAGGGATGAGCGGAACTCCCCCCACCCCCGTGTCCCCTCGCCACCCCCTCCCCCACACGTTGCTACCTTGTCTCTGTTTCTTTTTCGTCTTTGCCCGCGACTCAGCCGAGAAGTTCCATGTCGTCGTCGGTGAGTTCGAGTTCCGCCGCGGCGACGTTCTCCTCCAAGTGCTCGACGCTCCCCGTTCCGGGTATGGGTAGCATGACGGGCGACCTCTCTAAGAGCCACGCCAGCGCGACCTGATACTGTGTCGCGTCGTGCGTTTCGGCAACCTCCTGTAGTTCCTCGTCCTTCGCCGCAAGATTACCCGACGCGAGAGGGAACCACGGCATGAATCCGATACCGTTGTCCTCACAGTAGTCGAGAACGTCGTCGTGCTCCCTGTCGCCGACGTTGTAACGGTTCTGTACGGTCGCAACTTCCACGGTGTCGCGCGCCTCTTCGAGTTCTTCGACGGTGACCTCGCTCAAGCCGATGTGTTCGATGTAGCCCTCATCCTTCATCTCGGCGAGCGCGTTGAGCGAGTCCTCGTTGGGCACGTCCTCGTCGAACCTGTGGAGTTGGTACAGGTCGATGGTTTCGACGCCGAGACGGTCGACGCTGCACAACGTCGCGTTCTTGAGGTAGTTCGGGTCGCCGTTACGTATCCACTGTCCGTCAGGACGGCGCATCAGACAGCCTTTCGTCGCGACCGTCACGTCCCTGCCGTCCGCTTCGTACGGATGGAGTTCTTCGCGTATCAGGCGTTCGCTCACGCCCGGACCGTAAGAGTCCGCCGTGTCTATGAAGTCGACGCCCAAATCGACGGCGCGGCGTAGCACACGCCGCGCCTCTTCCTCGTCTTCGGGCGGACCGATGATGTTGTCTCCCGTTATCCGCATCGCGCCGAACCCCATCCGTCGTACCTCGATGTCGCCGCCTATCTCGAACGTACCGGACTGTTCTGCTCCCATGGGAAGTTCTTGTCGGCGGGGACGAATAAAGTAGTGGGTGCCCCTGTCGTGTCCGTCTACCCGTCGCTCGCGCCCGCGCCGAAAAGACGGTACGCTCCCTGCCCGACAGCGATGAGGTCGTCGCCCTGTTCCGCTGTCATCCGTGTCACGCCGACGCTCCCACCGGCGCGGACGACCTCTCCGACGGCGACGACATCCTCTTCGGTGTCGGCGGCTTCTAAGTAGTTGACGTTGATGTTTATCGTTGCCGTCGTGTCCTCGAAAGGGTTCTGGAGGTGCGGGCGCAGGCAGAGCGTCCCCGCGGCGTCCATGACCGTCGCCGTCACGCCGCCGTGTACCACACCGACGCCGTTGCCGATATGTTCGTGGTACGGCAGACGTACGACCGCGCGTTCGGGGCTGACCTCCTCGACCTCGCTACCTATCCAAGTCAGAAAGCTGTTGCGCGACTCCAGAAACTCCTGAACGTTCTCAGCCGCGTCCTCGGGGTCAGGGAACTCCATACGCCGTACACGTGACGGCGCGTCATATCTCCGGCGGTCTTTTGACCGGCGAGGACGAAGATGAAGATAGGCTATGCAAGAAAGGAACGTCTTAGGAGACGAACTCGCCGACTGTAGCGAGACGCTCTCGACGGGCTTCACGCGTAGCGGCTGTTGCGAGACTCACGAACGCGACCGCGGGAGGCATGAAATCTGCGCCGTGATGACACAGGAGTTTCTGGAGTTCGGGAGGGAACGTGGGAACGACCTTGTCATGCCACGCCCCGAA
>JAQZDD010000148.1 GCA_028751055.1 Euryarchaeota archaeon Ods04
CTCGCGTACCGTATGCAGAAGAAGAGATGTAGGAGAAAGACGTTAAAGACTGTCGAGACACATTAACGAAGACATACAGAAGATGAAAAAGCTCCGCAACTTCCTGCCGGAAAACAGGGACAAGGACAAAGACGGTTTCTCGCGTCTTGCCTCAGTCTCGGCGGGCACCGTCATCGGATTCCTCGTCGGCGTAGTCGCGTGGCTTGTTCTTGTCGTCGGCGGACTCGGACTCCCGAGAGGCTCCTCCGAACTCGTCGTCTTCGCGTTCATTCCTCTGGCTAGCGGCGTCGCCGCGGGTGTGTTACGTGCCGACAAGACTGCCGAAGGCGCGCTCGTCGGTGTAGGTGCGGGCGTTCTCGTCCTAGTGCTCGGACTCACGACAGCGGTGCTTAACGCAGTCCTCATCGGCGCGCCGGGTGAGCCTATCGACTTCACGGTAGAGACGGTCGCCGGATACGTGATAATAGCCGCCGCCGTCGGAGTCAGTTCCGTGCCGTTTTTCGCCCTTCTCGGTGCCGTCGGCGGCTTAGCTGGTTCGGCTGTCGTCAGTAGGATATGACGTTACGAGAAAGCCAAGCGACCAGCCGGACGCGTGTCTCAGACTACGAACGCGGCGAGGGCGACCGCGCCGACCGAAAGGACAAGGTTGAGCACGGCGTTCGCTGTACCCGCAACAATGTCGTCGTTCAACGCATCGACCGTCTCGTAAGAGAACGACGAGAAGGTCGTGAACGCGCCGCACGCGCCGACGCCGACGAGCAGGAAAGTCTCGTTCGACTCGCCTAAGCCGAAGGCAACGAGACCGAAGACAAAGCTACCCACGATGTTGACTAAAAGAGTCGTGAGGGGTATACGCGCGTCGGTACGCAGAGTCTGTCCCGCGGTGTAACGTGCCGTCGCTCCTAACGCGCCACCGACGCCGACGAGAAGAAACTCCACCGTCGTCATCCGTAGCCTCCCGCAGTCATCGGTAACCTCCTGCCGTATACGCGCCGACAGCGACAGCCGAGAAGCCGACGGCGTACGAGACGGCGACGTACGCAACGGCGAAGACGGGCGACGCGACGAAGACTTCGTGCGCGAACGTGCTGTACGTCGTGAACGACGATATGAAGCCCGTCGCAGCCAAGAGACGGAGACGCTCCGAGAAGCCGTCGAGCCTGTACGAGTAGAGGAGGTAGCCGAGGGCGAAACAGCCGACAACGTTGACGGCGAAGGTCGACATGGGCGAACCGAAGAGAACGTCGGCGCCGTAACGCGCCGTCGCTCCGAAGAAGCCTCCGACAGCGACGAGCGGGACAGCATGACGTTCCTTCAACCTCAAATCACCTCTTTTCTTCTCTGTTCTTCACTCCGTCTTCTCTGTTCAAATCTGTACCTCCTCGCCGACATGCGGCGCGCCCGCCTCGACACCGAGTTCGTCGCGTGCCCATTCGGCGAGTGCTGTCGTGTTGTGCTCGTCGCCGTGCACAGCAAGAACGCGTTCGGCACCGGCGTCGACCGCCTCTCGGAGGTACTCGCGCAAGCCCGGACCGTCGGCGTGCGCAGAGAAGTCGTGCATCTCGACCTGCGCCGAAAGAGGCAGGACGGTACCGTCTATCTCGGCACGTCCCTCGTCGAGCGCGGTACGTCCGGGCGTTCCCTCGACCTGATAGCCGGTCAAGCATATCTTGTTGCCCGGATGGTCGTATATATCCTTGATGTACTTCATCGCGGGTCCGCCGGAGAGCATGCCGCTCGTCGTCACTATAGCGCGTCCCTGTCCGAGAACGTCGTCGCGGCGCGACGGCTTCACCTCGCGCGCGTGGTTGGCGGCGCGCTTCAACGCGTCAGGGTCGCGTACGTACTCTGGATGGTGTCGCAACGTCCGCAACACGTCGACGCCCATACCGTCGACGTAGCACGGAACGTCGTGCGCCTCCAAGACCATCAGTATCTCTTGGGTACGTCCGATTGCGAAGACAGGTACGATAACGTCGCCGCCCTCGTACAGCGTCTCACGGACAGAGTCGACGAATCTTCTTTCGAGTTCGCCGCGGTCGGTATGCTCGTGGTCGAAGTAGGTCGACTCGACGACGACCGTATCGGCGGGAGGCGGCGAGACGGTCGGGTCAAGAAGACGCGTCGGTGTCGTGTTTATGTCGCCCGTGTACAGGACGGACTCGCCTCCGTCAGCCTCACCGTCTTGGTCGCCTCCTTCGACCAAGACAGACGCGCTCCCCGGAATATGTCCCGCGTCGGTGAGCGTGACCTCGTAGTCAGTTATACCGGGCACGAACGTCTCTTCGTACCCTGTGTCCTCCCAAGCCTGCGAAAGACGCAGGAGGTCCTCGCGCTGGAACCTCCGTGTTCCGAGCTTTAGGGAGTCTTCACCGAGCCTTCGTGAAAGTTCGCGCGTCGGTGGCGTTCCGTAGACAGGCGGAAAGCCGTCCATCAGCGTCGGAAGAGCACCGACGTGGTCGAGGTGCCCGTGCGAGACGACGACAGCATCGGGAGACGGAGACGAGACAGGATATAGCGTCGGGTTAGCGGTCTTGACGCCGAAGTCGACTAAGAGGTCGTCGTTCACGAGCATCGCGCTCCTGCCGACCTCGCGCGCGCCGCCAAGGAAGGTGAGTCGCATACAGGTGGCTTGCGTCGAACCCGAATTAAGGGTTTGATTCAGTCTCGCGGACGGTCGCGGCTTTCCGAAGACCAGAAACGCCAAAGGCTGTCGCCGTTCGCGGAGCCAAAGAAAGATTCGACGAACGCGAGAATTAACGTTGACTACTATCCGCGACGCGCTACCATCAAGACGAACGCGAGAGCGACGAGAGCCGCAACAGCCGTAAAGCCGGGCAGTCCTTCGTCAGGAGATTCGGGTTCAGGCTCCTCTTCTGGTTCAGTTTCTGGTTCTATCTCCGCCACGTCATCCTCGGCTTCGTCTGCTCCATCGTCGTCCGCAGAGTCCTCACGGGTACTATCATCGACCTGCTCGTCTGCGTCGTCCGTTTCTTCGGTGTCCTCCCCGACGGTCACAGTCGCCGTCGTCGTCTCAGTCACGTCAGGTACGAAACGCGAAACCGACGCCGTCGCGTCAACGGTCACCTCCTTCTCACCCTCCGAGTCGAACGTATGCATGAACTCGTACGTCCGCTCCGCGCCCTCATACACCTCGTCCTCGGTTGTGATTCTGTCGACCTCCTCGCCTGCGACGACCAGAACGAGTTCGACATCCACATCCGTCTCAGTGGGTGTCTCGACGACCGTCGTTTCGTAGGCTACCGTCGTCTCCTCGCCTGCGACGACCTCGTCCTCGAAAAGTATCTCCGTCTCGACTTCCTGCGCAGCGACGCCCGACACAAAGACTGTCATGGCGACGAGCAAGACGACGACGAGAACCGAGAGACAGGTCTTTCTGTGACGCATAGCTCACGGAGTATCGACGGGCACAGACAATAAGGATTGGGTGAAGTTAGCTGACCACGACGGAAGACGTTTCAACCTTCCCCGCCTACGCTGACGCAAGAAAAAGAATGCATCCCGACGTACGCGAGATACTCGAAGACGCCGAGGAGCGCGCCGAGGACGCCGAAAGAGCGTTCGAGACTGTGGAGGCACGCGACTTCGTCGCCGCTGTCGAGGAGACGAAGGCAGAGGGGCGCGTCCCTGTCATCGCTGAGGTAAAGCCGACTTCGCCGACAACCGACGGCACGGTCGCGCTCAACCCCGCCGAGACGGCGCGCGAGATGGTGGCGGGCGGAGCAACCGCCATCTCCGTCCTGACCGAACCCGAACGTTTCGGCGGTTCGTTGGACGCGCTCCGTGAGGTACGCGACGCGGTCGACGTTCCCGTCCTGCGGAAGGACTTTATCGTGGACAGGCGGCAGATACGCGAGGTGCGCGCCGACCTGCTTCTGCTCATCGTCGCTTTCGTGGACGGCTTGGACGCGCTCGTCGCCGAGGCGCGTGCGGCAGGATTCGAACCGCTCGTTGAGACGCACACGCGCGGGGAACTCGAACGCGCCGTCGAGACGGACGCACGCGTGATAGGCGTAAACAGCCGCGACCTGCGTAAGTTAGAGGTCGACCTCTCGAACGCCGAGGAGCTTCTGCCGCACGTGCC
>JAQZDD010000026.1 GCA_028751055.1 Euryarchaeota archaeon Ods04
GACGACGTGTTCCAGATATGCAATCAGGGCAAACAGCCCGTCTGCGTCTGGATAGAGGACATGGACTGGCCCACGTACGAAGGTCCGTTCGGCGAGGAGAGACGCGTCGAGTTCTACACAGGGGGGAGTATGGGCGCGGAGAGCCTCGTCGACCTCGAAGACCAGACGGTCGTGGGCGAGCAGAACGGCGTCCTCCTTGGCGTCGGCGACTGTATCTGTGTCGGCATAGCGACGGTCTCGAAGGGACTCGACGCCGAAGACCAGCTCCTCTCCGAGCTAGACGACGAAATCGTGATACACGCAGACGCGGACGGAGACTGTGAGTTCGTCGAGCCGGAGTGCGCGAGGATTTTCGGAGAGTACCGTTGCACGACCTACACCCAAGAGAATCCGCCCGACGGCGAC
The DNA here is from genome assembly GCA_028751055.1 of Euryarchaeota archaeon Ods04. Taxonomy (GTDB): domain Archaea; phylum Halobacteriota; class Halobacteria; order Halobacteriales; family Halorutilaceae; genus Halorutilus. The sequence continues at coordinate 406 of JAQZDD010000026.1, forward strand.
TGGAGACGTACGGGGACACGGTTCCTCATCGAGAACCGTGGCGGTGAGGCGTCGGATTACAGCCTTGCGGTTACGGACTCTCCGGGAGACTACCGTGAACTCAGCATAGGTCCGAACACGACTGAGACACGTGTGGCGGACGCGAGCGTCCCCGACAGGGGACTGATAGCATGGGACCCCGGAGAGGACTGCCGCGAAATCCTGCTGCAGGACCCCGAGCTGCAGACGTGGGGCGAACTGAAGGAGCAAGAAGGCTGGGACAACCTCAACGACTTCTACGGCACAGAAGCCGAACGTGAAATAGCGGGCGCGCCGGAGGACTTCGACGACGAACTCATCACCGAAGTCAAGGAGATACCTGAGCTGGGTGAGGAAGACAGGATAGGTCCCGACGAGAGTATCGACGACGAGACGTTCCCGGACATGAGTCAGGACGCCGAGGACGAAGGCTGGATAACCTGTGCGAAGCTCGACGACGACTGAGCAGGCAGGCGGAAGTACCATACCCATCCACCCACTTTTTCTGCCGAAGTAAGCGTTCACGACGCGACGGTAGGCTTGTCCTTACAGAGACTTACGCGGGCGGTAACGAGACGTTGAATAAGTAGTTCCGAGCGTATCCTTAGCCGGGGGAAGTAAGATGACAGACGAAACCCGAGACGACGAATCGAGAATCGACAGACGTAAGCTACTCAGGGGAGCGGGTGCCACGGGCGCGAGCATCCTTGGACTGTACGCGTTCACGGGCACGGCGGGTGCGAGAGGACCGCCGGGACGTGGAAACGGCTCGCCCGGACGCGGACCTGATGGAGACGGACCGCCCGGACAGTCGTGTAACTGCGACGAGACCGACGGTGAGTTCATAGCCAAGTACGACTTCGAGTGCATCGAGGAGGACGAAGACGGATGCGTCGAATGGGGATTCGTCCTTGCTGAGGGCGAAGACGTCGTGAACATCGAGGTCGTCGAGGTCAAGGACGGCGACGACAGCGAGCCTATCACCGTCGAGTTCGAGGCGGACGGCTACGTTGTACAGAGCGTCTGCGCCTACGGAGGACGCGACACAGACACAACCGAGGACGAAGACGGCGTCGAACGGTTCGAGACCGACCTGACCAACCCGGGTGGACAGCAGGCGGCGATAAGCAACCTCACGTTCTGCGGAGTAGTCGACGACGAAGACCCGGAGTGCGCCGACCTCGAAGCCGAGTACACCTGCACGGTGGAGGAAGACGACCAGATACTCGGCACGCGCCACTTAGTGACGAACAACGGCGACAAGGAGACGGAGTTCGGCTGGGCTATCATCGACAGCCCCGATGTCTTCCGCGTCGACGCACGGACGGTCGACGCGCTCGGCACGCAGGTGTTCACGTCGGACTCCAGCAGTCCGATAGACGGAGTCGTCTGGTGGGAGGACGACGAGGGCTGTGACGAGATACTCACGTCGTACGCTGAGTTCAGAGACGCGCGCGGCGAGGACGACGACCTCATCACGTACATCGAGGAAGAGACGGCAGGCATACCCGACGAAGCCTACGTCACCGAGATAGACGGATACCCCGTGACCGACGACAACAGGGTTATCTGCAACGACGAGTAGAACGTCCCATACACACAGAGACACGCTGTCAGGCGTCGCGTACCCTCTGCTCGGAAGATAATACGGTCACGGAAAGCAGGTGAGGGCACCTCAACCTGTAAAGTAACAAGCCGTTTACTCGCGGTTAACGGGTTATTGAATAAGTGGGTGGACGTAGTTACAGGAGACGCATGGGGGAGAGAAAAGGGGAACCGGCAGGCATGGTTGCGGAGGGACGGAAAACGGACGGCACAGCCGTCTTCTCCGACGCCGAGTCGCTGAAGCCCACGTACACGCCGCACGAGCTACCGCACCGCGACGAGCAGGTCGACGAGCTTGCGTCCGTGCTCGGCTCCGCGCTCAGGGGGGAGACGCCGTCGAACGTCTTGATGTACGGAAGATGCGGAACGGGCAAGACGGCTACCGCGCGGTACGTCGGACGCGAACTCGAAACAGCCGCGTCTGCGTCGTCGGTCGAACTCGAAGTAGTGCACGTCGACTGCCGGACAGCCGACACACAGAACGAGGTACTTGGATACCTCGCTCGGCGGTTCGGACGCGGTGTCGACTCGTACTGGCCCAGAGACCGTGTCTATGACGCGTTCGCGGGTGCTGTCGACGCGCGCGAACGTACCGTCGTGGTAGTGCTCGACGAGGTCGGGAAGCTTGTCGACAACGACGGCGACACGACTCTGTACTGCCTCTCGCGCACGAACGGAAACCTTGAGGACGCCCGCGTCTCCGTCGTAGGCGTCTCGGACGACGTGGGGCTGACCGACCGTCTCGACCCTCGCGTCCGGTCGTCGCTCGGCGAGGAGAACGTCTTCTTCCCGTCGTACACCGACGACGAGCTACGCGACGTTCTCAGAAGCCGCGTCAAAACAGCGTTCGTCGAAGGCGCGGTCACAGAAGAAGCCGTCGATACCTGTGCCGAACTCTCGGTACACGACGGACACGGAGACGCGCGGCGTGCTCTCGAACTCCTGCGCTCGGCAGGCAGGGTAGCCGAAGCCCTAGGTGCCGAAACAGTCCGTGCCGACGACGTACGGACGGCGCGCACCGAGATACTGCCGCGGAGACAGAACGGGGAGTAACCACACGCTAAATGGAACACGAAAGAGTAACGGCGTACTACACGTCGTAAGGGCACCAATAACAAAACCTCCATGGGGAGAAGATAAGACACCATGGTCGGCACCGAAAACGACCGTGGCTGGGGAGTGACGGTTAGCCGAACCCGTTTCGGCACGGGCACGTCAGGGGGGCTGTCCGGAGTAGGTGCTGACCATGGCTTTGAGCTTACGAGGTATACGAACGGATGACATCAGGGGGGAGAACCGAACTCAGGCGAAAGCCGAAGACACGCGCCGAACGGATGACGGTCGTGGTGACAGCGGTTCTGATAGCACCCGCGACGGTCGGCTACCTCAGCCTGCTCGAAGGATGGGAGCCGCGTACGGCGACGACGGTGGGAGCACTCGTAGCAGTCTGGCTCGTCGTCGCTGTCGGACGCCTCTCCCGCGACGAGGTAGCCGTCGGTCTCGTCACCGGTACGGTCACAGGCGCGTTGTTAGGCTTGGCGTACCACACGCATGCCGTCTGACGACCTGAGGACGCCGCGAGGGTAGCGATACCCTACCGGAGAACTCCGACCGCGTGCGTCAGGTAAAGAGACGTTACGCGGCGACAGGATGCTCATAACAATACCCGAACGGTTCGAAAGTCGTCCGTGGTAACGTTCCGGTAAAAGGGAAGAAAAGGAGTAAAAGATGAAAACATGAAAAGACGCAAGTTCCTGATAGGCGCGGGTGCCTTCTCGGTAGGCGCGACTGCTGTCGTAGGCTCCGGAAGCTTCGCGGAGGTCGAGGCACAGAGGGGGATAAAGGTGGAGGTCGTGCGCGACTCCGAAGCCTACCTCCGTATGGAACAACACCCCGAGTCGGTCTGGTCGAACGGCACGGACGCGGAGACCGAGACTGTGTTCGTCGTTGAGGAAGACGGTAGAGGACATCTCGGCGTCTCGGTCGACGCGGTGAGAAACGGCACGACGACGAGGTTCGACGACGTCTTCCGCGTCTGTAACACCGGAAAGGACTGCGTCTGTGTCTGGGTGAAGGAGAAGAATGGCGACAACACCGAGCGGGTGACGTTCTACGACAGCAGGACAGGGGAAAGCATCGAGGGCGAGGACAACGCCGTACAGTTAGAGGTCGGCGAGTGCCTCGACGTGGGTTTCGAGGTGGACGCCACCGACCTTGACGGCAGAAACGCGCTCATAGAGGGCGTCAGGTTCCGAGCCGAAGCCAACTGCCCGTGCTCCGAAGCCGAGACAAGTTCGGAGACGGCTTGGGGTGACGGCGACAGCTTCCCCGGCGCGAACTGGTTCACCTACTTCGAGTACTCGGGCGACGGGTACACAACCGACCTCGTCGCCGGCAGGGACAAGCGCGTGGTCGGCGAGGTGAAGGTCGTCGATACGAACGGGGGCATAGAGGTCACGTACACCACGGACGCTGGCTGGCGTATCGTCGAGACACATCTCGCTGTCTCAAGCGACGTGCCGGAAGCTGTCTCCGGAAACGAATGGTTCGACGAGGGCTGGCTCAACAGAGCGGGCAACCCGGTTCTGGGTGCGTTCCCCGAGGGCGACGACTTCGACGAAGGCGTCGGGACAGCGACGTACACGGTCAACGTGGACGGCTTCCCTGTCTACGTCGGAGCACACGCCGTCGTGGAGGAGGAAGAATGAGCAGAAGACGGCGCGTTCTGCTCACGGTAGTGGGACTCATCATCGTCATTATACTCATGACGGGGATACTCACGCTACTCAGCCCCGACAGAGGCGCGATGGTGACTTTCGGTGCCGTGGTCGACGACGAACGCTTGTCGGACTCAGGCGGACTGGAGGAGAACCTGACGGCTGTGCCGTACAGCCCCGAAAACCAGACGGGCGGCGGCGATAGCATCCCTGAGGCTGAGGACGAGAACGACGGCGGCTCGTCGGGTGGAGGTGGTTCGCCCGAACAGGGCGATGCGACCGCGGAGATAGACGACGGTGACTTCGTGCTCGACCTAACGAACATAAACCCGTCGTCTGAGACGGAGATACCGCGTCTGTTCGAGGTCGAATACGACGGCGACGAGGAGGTGGAGATATGGGTCGAGGCGGTCAACCAAGAGAGCTACCCGGGCGAGGTATGGTTCTTCTCGACCGAACCCGAGCACGTCCGGTTCGACGAGGAACGTCTGACGCTCGAAGGCGGCGAGTCAGCCGTCGTCGGCGTCTACGTCTCGTCGTTCGACACGGGTGCCGGAGACGTTCTGCTCGAAGAGATACGTATACACGCCGAGCCGGTGAACGACGGCTTCGTGGGTATCGAGCCTCTGCGGTACTTCCGGTAAGGTAACTAAGCTGTTTTATTTGTAGCTGCCTTCGAAGACCACGTCGCCGCAGTCGTCGCATTCGAGCGTGACGTTGACCAAGTTCGACCTACAGCAGGAGTCGACGTTCTCCTCGACGGGCGACACTTCTCCGTCGCACGACGGACAGTCTTCGAGGAAGACACGCAGGCTGGCTATCACACGCGACCTCTCGCGTGGCGACATCGACTCCCACGACTCGCACCAGTCTTCGAGTTCCTTCTCGGCTGTCAGGTCGGCGAGGAAAGCGGCGTGCGACTTCCACGACGCTATACGGTCGCCTTCGAACCGGACAGCCAGCCGTCCGTTTGACTCCAGAGTCAGAGCGTCGGCGTCTACCTGTATCGAGTCCGCGAGCAGACGCGTCTCGGTTTCACGTCCCGCCTGTCTCGTCTCCTCTATCCTGCTCGACCACGACTCACGGAATCCGGGTGTGAGACAGAGGTCGTCGACATCTTCGCAAGCCTGTATCACGCCCGAGGACATCAGGACGCGGTCTATCTCGGTGACTTCGCTCTCTGCTTCGCCGTTCATCTCCGCGCCGCTTGCCACGCCGCCGTCGGTCGCACCTGCTCCCTCTACGGTCTCAGCCTTGTCGAACAGCCTGAGAACCGACTCGGGGAAGTACCTGCTGGTTATCGTCGGTGTGCCCGGCACTAAGTAGCCGCGCAGGTAGATGACGCCCACGGAGACGACGAAGACGGCTACTCCGAGCGGTATCCAAGCCACCGAGACGGCTGCCGCTACCACTACAGCTATCACGAGGTTGAGTACCGTGCACGGTGGACATCTGTTCTCGCCTGTGTACTCAGGCTGTCTTACTCTGTCGAGTGTTGTCAGTTTCATGGACACGGTAAGTTCCACTCCTTGGTACAAAAGTAATTACCGGCTAACTACGTTCCAAAACTTCTGTACCGCTTTTCCGGAAAGAACTCCGCCGACAGGTTACGTCTCAGGCGTACGTCCCCGAAAGTAACAGCCGGTTAACGACGGATAGGGCGCGCCTGAGCGTCCACACGGGTGCGTATAACAAAGAGCGTATGTACTCTACCGACTACCGGAACCCGAAGACTGCCACGAGACATGACGTGGCTGAGATGGATGAGCCAAGGTTCTGACAGAGGTACGAGACAGATGGGGGACAAGGAAGAGAACGGGAAGGGAGAAAACGTCAAGCTTGCGACCGAGACGCTACAACAGCTCGGTCTGAAGGAGTACGAGGCTAAGGTGTTCGTCGCTCTGTGCCGTGTCCCGATGAGCACGGCGAAGAGGGTGAGCGAGCTTTCGGGCGTTCCACGTCCGCGTGTATACGACGCGATACGTATACTCGAAGCGCGAGGACTCGTTGAGGTGGAGCATTCGAGTCCCAAGAAGTTCCGTTCCATATCCCTTGACGAGGCGACCAAGATACTTCAGGAGAGGTACGACGACCGTATCGACAGACTGAGAGGGGCGTTGAACGAAGTCGAGGAGGTCGACGCCGACGAGAAGGGACAGGAACACGAGGTCTGGTCGATGTCCGACACGAAGTCGATAGACGGAAGAGCGAAAGAGATGGTCGAGGAAGCCGAGCGCGAGATAATCTTCGCCGTAGGCACACGACACCTTCTGAACCAGACGGTCGTTGGAAGCCTGAAACAGGTCGACGACGAGGTCGAACTGCTCGTCGGCGTCCCGCCGGGGCTACGCGACCGTGTACGTGAAGAGGTCGGCGTTGAGGGAGTGCGCATCCTGAACTCGGACCTCAGCTGGCTCGGCGGCGAATCCGACGCGTCCGACGACGAACCCGTCGTGGGGCGGCTTGTGCTCGTCGACCGCGAGAAGGTTCTCGTAAGCTCGTTCGTCGCGGATACTATGGACGAGCACGCTATCTTCGGAACCGGCTTCGGCAACGGTCTCGTCACCGTGGCACGTAATCTTATGACTAAGAAGTAGGACAGAGAAGAGCGGCACGCACGTGCCGTCTCATCCGTCATTCCTGTTCGAGACCACGACGTAGAGTGACACGGCGAAGATAGCCATGAAAAAGAGCACAGCAAGCAGTCCGACACCTGCGGAAACGACGTTAAACTCCATCGCAAAGATAACACCCCCGACAGCAACGACGCCCAACAGACTCAGCAACGCGCATACTTCCGCCCACGCCGTGCCGTCGTCTTCGGACTCGTATGTTACGTACTTTTTTACCTCGTCTATACGTTCACCCGGCTCTACCTCGTTGGAGTCGCACCTCACCACACCAGCCTCTTCGAGCTTAGACAGATGGTTCTGGTGTAGCGTGACGTAGACGCTCTTACGCACCTCACTCGGTGGCGGCGACTCCCCTGTCTCCATCTCGGCTATCCGCTCAGAGAGGTCGCGCACGGACACCGCGCCCTCGGATTCGAGCAGGCACTTGATGGCACGCCTGCGCCTCTCGTTACGGAGTATGTCGTGAACATCAGTGGGACTAACCCCCCTTTGACTCCCCTCCAACATGGGACTGGTAATGAGAGTGCGAGTTTTATATAAGCAGTTGTTTTTGATTATCTGAGTCCTTTTGATTAAGCGAGTAAACGTGTCCGAGACTGCACATAATAAAAAGCCCGGCCGTGTGTACGACCGGGCGGGCACGTGTCCGGTCGTAGGGTTGGGACGTACGTCGGACGCGTGCCACATAAACGTTTATCTTGTCCCCATATAGCCGGCGGTGTTCAGATAAGGAATGAATAAAGAATGAGGCATGGCGTTTTCTGAGTGTTCATGCCAAAAAACGCACGCCTCAGCAAGGATATAGACGCGATTGAGTTAGGTTTTGTGGAACGAGAAGCGACACCCAAGTTTGCTATGAAGCTCGGTATTCAGATGCACTTGGCTGGATTATCGCTCTCGAATACCGTGTCAGTTCTTAGCTCATTGGGTGTCGAGCGCGCCCGTTCGACCGTCCATAACTGGGTACACAAGGCGAATTTACAGCCAGACGATGACATGAATCCGAATCAGGTGGCGGTAGACGAAACCGTGATTCGACTCAACGATGACTTGTACTGGCTGTACATGGCTGTCGATCCCGACACTAACGACGTTCTCCATACGAAGCTTCAGCCAACAAGAAATCACTATACGGCGAAAGATTTTATGCTAGAGTTAATCGAGAAACATGACCTCGACGAGAGCTTGTTTCTCGTCGACGGTAACCTTTCTCTTCATGATGCTTGTCGCTATCACTCTCTCCGATTCCGGTACGAAAAACATGGGAATCGGAACTCCGTAGAACGCGTCTTCCGTGAAGTAAAACGCCGTACTCATGCCTTCTCAAACAACTTTAGCAACGCTCGCCTCCGAACAGCCGACGACTGGCTTAAGTCGTTCTCCTTCGCTTGGAATATGCTTATCTGAACAC
>JAQZDD010000092.1 GCA_028751055.1 Euryarchaeota archaeon Ods04
CGCGTGCAGACGCCTGCCTGTGCCACGTGCCTCTGTCCTCGCTCGTGACTATGACGCCGCTCGCCGTGAAGTTGGCGGGTGTGAACTCGATGAGGGGTATGGAGACGACGCGCTCGTTCTCGACATCCTCGCCGTACCAGACCGAGTAGTCGCCGACCTCGACCTTCTCGACATCGTCGACGGGAGAGACGGTGCCGAGACCTGCGACGAAGCCGATTACACAGATGGCGAGTATGGGAAGGACGAGTGCCGCCAGAGACGCCGAACGGCGTAGAGGCAGGTCATCAAGCTCCAGAAAAGGCGTGGCGGACGACTCGACGGAGGTTCCGAAGCCGAGTATTACGGCGAGCGCGGCGACAGCCGAGACGCCCAGACCGCGGTAGAGGACGTAGACGTCGCCCTCCGCGAGCCAGACGAGATGGAGTCCCTGTGCGAGACCGACGAGGAGGACGGCGAGTCCGACCTTGTAGCCGTCGACGGGGGTTCCACGTCTCCGCGCTAAGAGGACGGCGAGACCGATGCCAAGCAGGAAGCCGAGCGCGTGTGCGTCAACGGCTATGTTCGCCCACGAAGGCGAGGTGGTCACGGTTTCGACAGTCGACTGCGCCGAAACGGGGGAGCGAAGAGCCGCGACCACGGTACGGACACCGCCCGAGACGACTATCAGACCGACAGAGACGAGCGGGTAGAAGACGACGACGAAGCCGAAGAAGAAGAAGACGACGCCCGAGAAGCCTATCGACGGTCCGAGCGAGAAGACGGACACGAAGACGCCGACTGCGTAGAAGAACAGAGGGATTACGACGAGCGCGCGGACGAGCGGTCGGCGCGAACTCTTGTGTCCGATGACGTACTCGGCGACGGGCGCGAATACGAGCGTCGTGAGTAGGTTACCGAGTATGTGTGAGGTGCTGTTGTGTCCGATAGGACCTGTCAGGAAGCCGGACGGATAGCCGTAAGACCACGAGAAGTAAGGTATCGTGAGAAGGTGGTCGCCCGTGAACGCGCGCTGTGCGAATCCGAAGAAGACGACGTTAACGCCGACTATGACGAAAGTGCCGAGCGGTAGACCGTAGACTAAGCGTCGACGCGAGATACGCAGGATACGGTGGAGTACGGCAGGGCGTGCCCAGTACGCGGCGACGGCGACCAAGACGAGAGCCGCGGACAGGACGACGTACGACAGTTGCTCTATCACGTTGTACGGCGTTCGTCATCCGACCTCATATATCCAACGGGGAGTTACCGAACGTCGGACGCGTGCGTACCACAAGCTTGAAACTCGTAATCCGCGTAGAGCCGTCAATGAACGTCAAGATACTGTCGAAGACCGACGAAGAAACCGAGGTCGAGGTTCAGGGAGAGGGACACACTCTGATGAACGTCCTCAAGGACGCGCTCCTCCGTCTCGACGAAGTGGAGGCGGCGACCTACGAGATGAACCCCGAACAGAGCGGCGGACAGACAGACCCCGTTCTGTACATCAAGACCGACGGCATGGACCCGTTAGACGCACTCAAGGAGGCGACCGACGGTATACAGGACGACGCGGGCGAGTTCCGTGACGAGTTCGAGGACGCTCTCGCCTAAGAACCGGAACGAAGCCGTAGACGCAGAACGACGAGTTCCTCGAAGAAGTAACGTTCGGAAGCGACACGCTCGACCGTGTAGTCGGTTCTTTCCTCGAACTCATCGACGCCCGAGACCGAAGAAGCGACGAGTAGGACACGTCCATCGGGTGCGAGCACACGCGGAACGGCGTCCAAGAACCGCTCGGCAGTCTCGCGCCCAGTCTCGCCGCCGCCGAGAGCGAGCGACATGTCGTCGTCTGGTGTTTCGTCTGTCGAAGGCAGGTAGGGCGGGTTGAAGACTACCAAGTCGAAGGAGGCGTCGAGCGCGGCGACGAGGTCGGTACGGACGGACTCGACACCCTTCGAACGTGCGGCGCGCACAGCCGCCTTGTTTATGTCGGTTGCGACTACTCGCTCCGCCGTCTCGTTCAAAGCCTCAGCGACGACGCCGCTTCCCGTGCCGACTTCGAGCGCGAAGTCGTCGGGACGTGCCTCCTCGACCGCCGCGTCACGGAGGAGGTAGGTGTCCTCCGACGGCGGGTATACGTCGGCATCCTCGCTTGTCAAGTTCCGTCTTCCCCCTCGGAACGCAGAGAGTCGGCGACGTGCTCGAACTCTTCGGGCGTCATCTTTCCGGGGCGTTTCGACAGGAGTTCTTCGGGCACTTCGTAGACGCGCTCCTCGTCGATGCCGGTTATATGCGTCGTGTTCCTGAGCGCGTTCCTCAACGTCTTTCTGCGCTGCGTAAAGACCGCGCGCACAACGTCGTCGAAGAAGGCGTCTTGGAGTTCGCCTGCGTCTTGGCGCGGTTCGAAACGCAGAACCGCGCTCTCGACCTCGGGTTGGGGTTCGAAGGCGGAGGGCGGCACGGTTTCGAGAATCTCAGCGCGCGCGTAACGTCCCGCCGTCACGGACAGTCTTCCGTAGTCGTCTTCGCCGGGTTGGGCGACGACACGGTCGGCGAACTCCTTCTGGACTGTGACGACGAGAGGCTTAGCGCGCGGAAGAAGACGGAAAAGGACGGGCGACGAAGCCGAGTACGGAAGGTTGGAGACCGATACGTCGAACTCCGGAAGGGGAACGTCGACTGCGTCGCCCTGCAGTACCTCGACGTTGTCGCCGAACTCGCCGTCGAGAAAACGCGCGAGTTCACGGTCGAGTTCGACGACCGTGACACGGTCGTACTTTTCGGTGAGTCTCTGGGTCAGGTTGCCGACGCCGCCGCCGACTTCGAGCGCGTGTCCGTCCTCGACTTCGGGTGCGTACCCCACGATACGGTCGAGGACACGTTCGTCGACCAAGAAGTGCTGGTCGCTCCTGCCCTCGGGACGCACACCCGCGCGCCGCATGAGTTCGTGCGTGCTTCTCTTCGTCCCTTTCCCGCTTCTGTCGGACATCTTCACCGCTTCCCCACGAAGTCCGTTAGGAGGAACAACGCGGTTATGATTCCGAACGCCGTGAGGCTCATCTGTGGTATCGTTACACCGTGGAAGCTGTAAAGGACGAGGTCACACGGCACGTCGCTCGTGCATATACTGGAAGACGCAGGCGTCATCTGCACGTAGTTGTGGTACATAGCAACTAAGAAGCCGCCGACGCTCAGAGGCAGTACGTACGACTTGACGTCTTCGTCCCGGAGTATACCGACGCCGATGACGAAGACCAAAGGATACATGAATATACGCTGGTACCAGCAGAGATCACACGGAATCAAGCCCATTCCGAGGCTGAAGTAGAGGCTACCGACCGTCGCCACGACCGCGACTACGAAGGCGGCGTGCCGTTGGTCGGGTGCTATTACGTCTTTCATCGTGCGGAGTTACGGAACGAGGCAACAAGAGTTTTATTGGTCGGATACCTACCGCCGGTACATGGCAGACGACAGCAGGATAGAAAAGAGAAAGAAAGAGAGGCAGAGCGGAGAGGGTGAAAACTCCGAGTTCTGGTCTTACGTCACCCTGATAGGGATAGCCGGAATAATAGTGGTCATCTCGTACTTCCTGTTCTTCTCGGGCGGTGCGGCAGCGGACGTGGAGCCTTGGGACGACGTGCAGGCTATCGACGCCGACGACCCGACGATGGTAGCCGCGGGTGCGAGCGAAGACGAGATAGACGACATGGTCGAGGTAGTCTACTACGGTGACTTCGAGTGTCCAGCGTGTGTCCAGTTCGAGAGGGATGTCTTCCCGACTATGAAGGACGACTACATAGCCACGGGCGACGTTAAGTTCGTCTTCAAGCCCGTCGACTTCATAGGCACGAGCGACTCAGCGAACGCCGCGCTCGGTGCGCGTTCCGTCTGGGACCAGAACCAGACCGCGTACTGGCAGTGGCACCGTATCATGTTTGCCAACTTCGAACAGCGCGGCAACTGGGCTTCTCCAAGCAACATAGGTGACTTCGCCACACAGGCGGGTGCCGACGGCAACAGCATAGCACAGAGCGTCGAACAGGCGGAGCATGCCGCCGACATACAGCGGCACAGGAGCGAAGCACAGTCGGCTGGTGTACAAGGCACACCGAGCTTCGTAATCGAAGACACGCTCGTGACCGGCGGTGACTACGCCGAGATAAGTAGCGAGATAGACGCGAACCTCGAAGGCTGAAGATACTGTAATCAGTCCCGTTCCTCAGTAGCAGACGAAGCCGAGGTCGAAGTTCTCGCCTCCCCGTTCATCTCCTCCTCTATGTTCTCAAGTATCTCCTCCATCCTTGCCTGAACGTGTCTCTGGGCTATCGAAAGCTCGTTCTTTATCTTTTCGAGCCTTTCGAGACGTGCGGCTGGGTCGAGCGACTCAGGGTCGTCGGTAACTGACTCTATCTCAACGTGTTCGTAGTTGAACTTCGTCCGGCAAGGATACGCACTCTTTACACCGAAGCTGTACGGCGAAACGTCGACTTCGAGACGGAGGCTACGCGATATATGGAAGTACTTCCTGCGTCTGTCGTCGACACGGCTCTCGACCAAACCGGCTTCTTCGAGCATCTCAAGATGGTCTATGACCGCCTTGGGCGACACACCGATGTACTCGCTTATCTCCGTGACGTAGCACGGCTTCTGCGAGAGCAGACGGAGTATGTTCCTGCGGTTTTCGTTGCCGAGTATGTCTAGCAGTTCGGACGAGTCCATCGGGGGTAGTCCTTTTCCTTGAGTAGAGGTAAAGTCCGATGCAACATAAACCTTTAGACGAGGTTTCGGGCGACATCGGCTCGGACTGTGTACACCACATCCGCCGACGTGTGCTGTTCACCAAGTACAACGAAGGCTACCGCACTTATCAGACATCCACTTCGTCGTCCGGCTCGACATCGCGTTTCATCGACTCACGTCTCGACTTTGCGTCGCGTCCCGTGGCTTCCTCCAAGAAGTCGTTCTTAGCCTTACGTGCCTTGCCAGCCTCATCCAAGAGACCTTCCTCCTGAAGCGTCTTCACGTCCTTCTCCTCGAAATGTACGGCGAGTCTGTTCTTAGCGTTCGGGCGTTCGTCGACGCCGACCTCGACACGGTCGAACACCATCGTGTCCTCTACGACGTACATCTCGACGCCGTCGCGTCCCTCAGTTCGCGTAACTTCGCCGAAGTACTCCTCAACCTTAGCGCGCAGGTCAGGCACGCGCTCTTCGAGGTACTCACCGCGTCGCATCTTGTAGTAGCGCATACCGGTCAAACGGAAGGGGGCGACAAAGGCGTTGTGCTACGGCGTCGGGAGTTAGGCTTCCTCGATGTATCCGCCGCAGTCGGGACAGATGTCGCCGGCGCGGAGCGAACCCCCCGACGACCCGAAGCCGCAGTCGGGGCAGACGTAGTCGGCGTCGGTTTCTGTGTCCTCCTTCGACGCCTCCGTCACCTCAGTACCGGTAACCTCACGGACACGGTCACG
>JAQZDD010000141.1 GCA_028751055.1 Euryarchaeota archaeon Ods04
CCTTCCTTGAGAGCCTGCTTCGCAATCTCAGCGGCGTCGTCGTAGCCGATATGGGGCGCGAGCGCGGTCACGATGGAGAGCGACCGTTCGGCGTTCTCCCTGCACACGTCCTCGTTCGCCTCGATGTCGGCGACACACCGGTCAGCGAGCAGGTCGGAGACGTTTGCGACGAGTTCTACCGACTGGAGAAGGTTGTGCGCCATCACGGGCTTCATGACGTTGAGTTCGAAGTTGCCTGCCTGTCCGCCGACCGCGATGGCGGCGTCGTTGCCCGTGACCTGCGCGACAACCTGACAGACAGACTCGGGTATGACGGGGTTTATCTTGCCCGGCATGATGGAGGAACCCGGCTGTACGGCGGGCAGGTCGATTTCGCCGAAGCCCGTCCGCGGACCGCTGGAGAGCCAACGCAGGTCGTTCGCTATCTTCATCAGAGAACCCGCTACTGTCTTGAGCGCGCCGCTCGCCTCAACGACGGCGTCGCGCGCCGCCTGCGCCTCGAAATGGTTCGAAGCTTCGACGAACTCCACGCCCGTCTCGTCGCTGACGTTCTCGACGACCTTCTCCGGGAACTCCGGATGAGTGTTCAGACCTGTGCCGACCGCCGTGCCGCCGATTGCGAGTTCGCGGAGCGAGTCGCGCGACTTTTCGACGCGTTCGATGCCTTTCTCGACCTGCGCGGCGTAGCCGCCGAACTCCTGTCCCAACCGTACAGGTGTCGCGTCCTGTAGATGTGTCCGACCTGTCTTCACGATACCGTCGAACTCGTCAGCCTTCTCGTCGAGCGTGTCGTGGAGGTTGCGCAGTGCGGGAATGAGGTCTTCCTCGACCGCCGTGAGAGCGGCGACGTGTATCGCCGTCGGAATCACGTCGTTGCTCGACTGCCCCATGTTGACGTGGTCGTTCGGATGTATCTCCTTCGAACCTTTTTCGGCACCCACGATTTCGGATGCACGGTTCGCTATGACTTCGTTGGCGTTCATGTTGGTCGACGTACCGCTCCCTGTCTGGAAGATGTCGACGGGAAACTCGTCGTCGTGTTCGCCGTCCGCGACCTCGCGCGCCGCCTGTACGACTGCGTCCTTCTTCTCGTCGTCGAGCAGACCGAGTTGGTTGTTCGCCTTCGCCGCCGATAGCTTGACGACGCCGAGCGCGTGTATGAAACGTCGCCCGAAACGCAGGTCCGACACGGGGAAGTTGTCGACCGCACGCTGTGTCTGGGCACCGTAGAGAGCGTCCTTCGGCACCTCAACTTCGCCCATCGAGTCCTCTTCTACGCGGTACTCGCCGTCTGTGTCGCTTTCTTCTGTCATGTCTCGAAGCAGGACAGCGCGGTACAAAAAGCCGTCCAAACGTGCGTGGCGGGGTAAGCGGCGGAGTAGTTGCTGTGCGCACAGTAGTGCGCGGGAGCCAAAGTAGTTAACCTCGCACCCGTCGTACGTTCGGTGTGTATCAGAAACGGGAGGACGGCGTAGCCGACCTGCACACCCACACGACGGCTTCCGACGGAACGTCGACGGTCGCCGAGCGCGTCGAACAGGCGCGCCGACGCGGTCTGGAAGCCGTCGCAGTCACCGACCACGACTGCATACCTGACGAACTCGACGCGCGTTCGCGGACGGTAGACGGCGTCGAACTCATAACGGGCGTCGAGGTCAAGGCGGAGGCACGCGGGAAGAAGGTCGAGGTTCTCGGTTACTACGTCGACCCCGACTCCTCCGAACTTGACGACCTCATCAGACGTGTGCGCAGGTACCGCAAGGAGCGCAACCGAAAGATGACCGACAGGTTCGTCGAAGCGACGGGAATACAGACGACGTACGAGGAGATGCGCGGACGCGCCGAAGGCAGCCTCGGTCGTCCGCATTTCGCGCGTCTTCTAACTGAGGAAGGCTTCGTCGAAACCGTCTCGGAGGCTTTCGATGTCTACCTCGGCGAGGACGGCGACATCTACGTCCCGAGCGAGAAGGTCGGTTACGCGTCGGCGGTGCGCGCTATACACGACTCGGGCGGCGTCGCTTCTCTCGCACATCCGGGGCGTATAGACGCCGAAACCGACGTGGTTCGGGAGATGGTCGCCGAGATGGCTCGGAACGGTCTCGACGGTATCGAGGTCTGGTATCCTTACGGAGGAACCGCCGCGGGACGAGGTTCGGGTGTGGGCGTCGAGGAGGCACACGAACTCGCCGAAGAACACGACCTCCTCCGTACAGGCGGCTCGGACTGCCACGGCGAAGGCTCCGACAAGTTCCGTGTCGGAGACGTGCGTGTCCCTGCCGAGGAACTGAGGAGGCTGAAGCAGAGGGCGCGCGTACGCGCCGAAAAAACTCGGTCTTAGTCGTCGAGTGCCACGAGTTCTTCGACGTTCGGTAGTTCGCGCGCGGCGTCCTTGACCTGCTCCATCCTCTCGGTGTGTTTCTCGGCGGCGTACATCTGTAGCTCCTCTGACGGAACGCCGCGGTCCTCGTCGTACTCCTCGTCGTTTACGACCTCCTGAACCAGCGGGACGAGTTCGGCGACCGTCTCGTCTATTACGGCGGGGTCGACGCCCTCATCCTGAATCAGTTCCTTGAGCTTCGACATGCCGAATCCGACGTGTCTACCCTCGTCAGCGCGCGTGTGGTTTAGACCTTCTACCAGTCCGGGAAGGTGCGGTAGTTCGGGGAACTCGTCCTCGCTGTACGCTCTACCCATGCCGTAGTATCCCGTCTGTGCGGCGATACCTTCGATGGTGAGATGGTAGTGAGAGAAGGCGCGTGCGCGGTTCTCGGGCGTGTCTTCCTCAAGCAGACGGTGGGTCGCGCGCTCGTTGCGCTCGAAGAGTTCGTCGTAGGCGTCGTTGAACCATCTCTCTTCAAGCGGCGACGACTTCTTCAGACCCATGTCTTCCTCGACGGGGTTGATGACGTTTCGCCAGTAACGGTCGAAAAGCTCCGTATGCTTCGCCTCCTCGTATATCTGTGTCGTGACGTACATCTGGTCCTCGATGTCTTCGAGGACGACGGTGAACGGTGCTAAGTCCTCGGTCACGGCTTCCTCGCCCGCGCCGAAACGCGCTATACCTCTGCGCATCCCGTCGAACACCTCCTCCTCAAGGTCAGCTTCTAAGAGGTTCTGTCTGTCCTCCTTGATGTCTATCCCGTACGGGTCCCAGTGTCTCTCGACCGCGTTTCTGTAGTATCTGTAGGAACGGTTGTCGAGGTCTAACTGCGGTTCTACGTCCATGTTAGTACTGTTAGTATTCTACTACTATCAAGCAAGAACCTAAATACCACGGGCTTTTATGTCAGATGTCTTAGAACTTCGGCGTCGCGTTCTGTACTTTCGCCGTCACGGAGATACTCAGCCGTCTACGATGCTCCGCATAAGCTTACGCTGTGCAGCCGAGAGATGTTCGGTGAACGTAGATGTGGCGACTCCGAGTTCGTCGGCGACCTCGCCCGCGTTGGCACCCTTCGGATGTTCGAAGTAGCCCATCTCGTGCGCCGTTCTCAGAGCCTCCTCCTGCTTCTCGGTGAGTTCGCCCCTGTCGACGAGGACGAGACTGTCGTTCTCGCCGTCGCCCGACTCCACCAGACGTTTCAGTTCCACATCCGAGTAACGCCGGTTGAGGTCGTTCATCACCTGTTTGAGAGCGTCCGTGTCGGGTGCGTGGAACGCCAAGAAGAGATCGCCATCGCGCGTGTGGGAGTCGACGACTGGATAGCCGAACTCCTCGACGCATTCGCACGCACATCCACGTCCCTCTTCCCGGCTGAATCTGTAGACAGTCTTCGTGTCGTAGGAGAAGACCTCCTCGAATCCGTCGGGGGGTGAGTCTCCCTCCTCAACCTGCACGTCCGCCGAGTCGAAGACCACCTCCTCGGTCACGACCGACGAACTCGGGCTGTATGCTCTGGAGACCGAACCGGTGCGTAAGTCTTTCTCTCCGGATACGCAGGCTACGGGGCAGTCTTGCGGAGAGCCGATTCTTATCTCGGCGCGAAGTCCCATCTAGGACAACTATGTGGGATGCACGCATGAATCTATCCCCTGCAGTGCCACCGGTGAGATGCCGGACTTTCCGTGGGTGTCGAAACGAAGAAAAGGCGTCTGACAGGCTTTATTCGTCTGCACGCCTTACCGTTACCGTGGACATAGAACCGGGGGGAGACGGCGACGACGCCTTCGAGAAGCAGCGTGAGAGGGTCGAAAAC
>JAQZDD010000207.1 GCA_028751055.1 Euryarchaeota archaeon Ods04
CGGCGTCGTCCTGTTCTTCAACTACGCGATAGAGCAGGGCTGGATAGGTCCACTCGGACGTGTCCTCACGGGCGTCGCCGCGGGTGTCGCGCTCGTCGGAGTCGGCGAGTTCTGGTCGAGACGCGAGGGCTACGGCTTCTGGGCAGGAACCGTCAAAGGTCTCGGCGTCGCTGTCACCTACTTCGCCGTCTACGCCTCCTACGGCTTGGAGTCGTACAGGGAGGCGTTGGGCACGTCGATCGTCGTCGCCGTCGCAGGCATGACCGTCGTCGTCGCGGGAGGCGTCGCTCTAGCACTCCGAGACGGTTCGCGCCCCCTCTCGTACGAAGCGTTCTTTCTCGGCTACGTAACAGCCTTCCTGAGCGCGGACTTCGGCGCGTCTGGTCTCGTCTACGTCCTCCTCCTCTCGGCGGCGGTCGGTGCTGTCGTATACCGCGAGGGATGGACATGGCTCTCCGTCGGCGGCGCGTTCGGCGCGTACCTCGTCTACGCCGCACGAGGACCTGAGCCTGAACAGGCGGTGGCTGTCGTCGCGGGCTTCTTACTCGCCGTCTTCGTCGTCTTCTTAGCGCAGTCGACTGCTGTCGCTCTACGGGGACGTATCGGCAACACGGAGACAGAAGCCACCGCGAACGTCTGGCTCAACGTCGTAAACTCGGTCGGATTCGGCGTGCTTTTCGTCCCCGTCGCACGTCTCTACGAGATGCCAGCCGATGTCTCTTCTGTCGGCGTCTTCTTCGTCGGGTTCGCTCTCCTTCACGCCGTTCTGTACGTCGGTGCGGAGACACGCGAACTGAAAGTCGGCACCGTCTACCCTTACTTGGGCACGCTCTTCCTCGTCGTCGCTTACTGGGAACTCCTACCGGAGCACGGCTTCGTCGCCGCTTCGGCGTTCACGGCGGTCGCGCTCTTCGCCGTCTCTTACCGCGACGTACCCGAGGCACGACGGTCGGCGCACGCCCTCTCCGTACTCGCCTTCGTCGCCGCAGTCTGGTTCTCCGAGGGCTTCGGGAGGTTCGACGTTTCGGAGCCTCTCGCCGACTCGTATCTCGTCGGTTTCGGCGCGGTCGTCGTCTCGCTCTACGCCGTCTACGTCGTCGGAAGACGGAAGGGTGGTATCGTTCCCGAAACCGCCGGTTCGAGCGTCGCAGACACGAAGGCAGGGTACGCCTACTCCGCGACAGCCGCTTTCGTCGGCGTCCTACTCGTCCTTTTCGAGGCGGGCGACTTCTTCTCGACGCCCGTTCTGGTCGTCTACGGTCTCGCCCTCCTTTACGCGGGCGTCTCTTTCGACAGCATCGACCTGCGCGCCGAGGCTTACGGCGTTACCGCGCTCGCAGTCGGAAAGCTACTCATCGTCGACTTCGGGGAGTTCGCGGCTTTCGACACAGCAGAACCGCTCGCGCGGAGCACGCTTCCGCTCTTCGTTGCCGGTGTCGTAGGTCTGTACGCGGGATACGTCTACTTGGGCAAGAAGGAGACCGTGCTGTCGGAAAGAGAGGCACGCGTACCGACGGGCTACTCCGCCGCCGCCGCGGTCGTCGCCGTCTTCGGAATCGCCGCAGAACTCGACGGCTTGGGCGTCTCGGCGGGATGGGCTGTCTACGGTCTCGCGCTCCTTGCTCTCGGCGTCCGGGCGGAGACGAAAGACCTACGGCTTGAAGCCATCGCAGTGCTCGCGCTCGCTACCGCCAAGGTCTTCCTGTTCGACACACGTGGTCTGGGTTCGGGCGCGAGGATAGTCTCCTACATAACGTTGGGTGTCATCCTGCTCGTCGCCTCCTTCGTCTACACGCGGTACAGGGAAGAGATAGCCGAGACTGTCTGACGGTTCGGTTCAGCCACTTATCCGTATCTCGTCGATGAGTTCGCCGTCCTCGTCGTACTCCCTCATAGATATCTGTTCCCCATGTATCGTGTACGAGCCACGTAACAGGTCACCCTTGTACCATTCCCAGTGGAGGTAGTCGCCGTCCATGCCGTCGTACATAATCATCCTGAACTCGCCGTCCTCCGCAGTCATGTCCATCGTCCATCTACACGTCCGGACGCCGTCACGCGTCTCTATGCCGTCTACGTGCATCTCCGCCCTTTCACCCGTCTGCGGGTTCGTGTACGTCCGTGTCTCGCCCTGAGGACAGAAGTCCTCCTCCTCGGCAGTCTGCGGTGCCTCCTGTCCATTTTCCGGTCCGCCTATCATCCGCCTACAGCGAGTGCCAGAACTACCAGTCCCAGAACCACATAAGCTCTTTTCGATGTCATCTATGGTGGTTAACCGCCCAACAAGAAATAACTGTTCATCGGAATGCCCTATCGGTGTGTATCTCCTAAGCCGCACACCACAGTCAGTCGAACGCGGCTAAACCGAAGCCCGCGCCGACGTAGACGGTGCCGTCGGAGACGACGGCGGCGGTTATGGTACGTGTCGTGACCTCCAGAAGGTCGTGGACATCACGTTCGGCGACCGTGGCTCCTCCGTCACGGTCGAGAGCGTAGACGTAGCCGTCGTCGCTCGCCGTGTAGACGTACGTGTCGGTGACTGCGACGGCTGTCCTCACACGGTCGCCCGTCTCGAACCTCCAGAGTTCGTCGCCAGTCCCTGCTTCGAGCGCGTAGACGTTGTCGTCGTCACTTCCTATGTAGACGACGCCGTCTGCGACTGCGGGTGACGACTCGACGACGCCGTTCGTCTCGAAAGGCTCTTCCCAGATTTCGTCGCCCGTCTCGGCGTCAAGCGCGTATACGTCGTTGTCCCAAGAACCGAAGTAGACGACTCCGCCCGCGACGGTAGGAGACGACGATACGGTACCACCCGTCTCGTACTCCCAGAGCGGTTCGCCGCTCTCGGCGTCGAGTACGTGGAGTACGTCGTCGGTGCCGCCCACGAACAGCCTTCCGTCGTCGTACGCAGGGGTGGTCTGTACACGTCCGCCCGTCGTACTTTCCCACTTTACCATGCCGCTGTACGCGCCTACGGCGTGCACAGAACGGTCGCTGGCGGCGTAGACCATGTCGTCGACGACGACGGGTGAGTTACGTCCCCGTCTGCCTTCGAGTTCGGTCTTCCAGCGTTCCTCGCCCGTCGAGACGTTGAGCGCGTGAAGCGCGGGCTCCTCGCTCGTGAAGTAGACGGTGCTTGCCGTGACAGCCGGCGATGTCCTGACGTTCGCGCCAAC
>JAQZDD010000188.1 GCA_028751055.1 Euryarchaeota archaeon Ods04
ACACCAGCTATCTTAACGAACTTTCTTCTGTCCATGTGTTACACCTGTAGTAGCGGCTACGAATCGGAACCACATTAAGCTTTATAAAACTCGTGAAAGCGGGAAACGAGGCTCTATATGAGGTCTTCGTCTTCGAGACTCTCCATTATGTCGTCGACGAACGTCTCTACGTCTTCGTAGGGGAAGTCGCCGCCGCCGCTCGTCTGTGTGTTGAGTTCCATCGCGGTCATCGAGAAGTCACCCGACTCGAACTTCGTCGCGGGACCGTCGGGGAGTGCCGGCACGAGATCCATCGGGCTGTTTACGGGATAGTCTGCTCCTTCGAACGCTTCTATGAACTGCTGTCTCAGGTCGTCTTTGTCAACCATGTGCATACGAAGGGTGGTTATCTCTAATAACAGTTTATTAAACAGTACGTAAGTTGTTTCTCGTTTTCAGCGTCTCACAGGGCGGCTCCGAGAATGCAGAAACCCGTTCCCCGCAAGATTTATCAGGTTTCTAACCCCCTTTCTCACTATGGAACACTACAACGGTGAACCACTGAGACACTTCGGTGACGTGCCCGCGATGGGTGCCGACAGATACGGTGACAAGACGGCTTTCTCAACGAGCTACGGACAGGAGATTTCGTACGCGGAACTCGACGAGAAGGCGCGCAAGGTAGCGAACGTCCTGATTGACCAAGGCGTCGAGCCCGGCGACCGTGTGGGACTTTTCATCCCCAACACGCTCCAGTTCCCGCCCGCGTACTTCGGAATCATAAAGGCTGGCGGCGTCGCCGTCCCCATCAACCTGCGTATGGACCCTGACTCGATGGTCTACGTCGTCGACAACTCCGAGATGGACGTTATGATTGCCTCGGACAAGGTGCCCGGTGGAAGCGCGGAGGAAGTAGCCAAGGAGGCAGGCGTAGGAACCGTACTCATACCGAGGGGCGGTGACGACGAAATCGTGAAG
Source organism: Euryarchaeota archaeon Ods04 (assembly GCA_028751055.1). Taxonomy (GTDB): domain Archaea; phylum Halobacteriota; class Halobacteria; order Halobacteriales; family Halorutilaceae; genus Halorutilus. Next base: position 958 of record JAQZDD010000188.1, read on the forward strand.
GACTACGACGCTCTCGTCGAGGAGGCGAGCGCGGACCTCGACCGTCCTGAGCGCGACTTCGACGACGTCGTCGCACAGCCTTACACGAGCGGCACGACGGGCAACCCGAAGGGCGTCCTGTTGACGCACGAGAACCTGCTGACGACGATAGAGTCGTACCAGAAGGGCGGCCTTCCCATCGACCCCGACGACTCGACGCTTCTCATACTCCCGCTCTTCCATATCTACGCGCTCAACGCCCTCATGGGTTCTTACCTCTACACGGGCGCGCGGATGGTGATGCAGGGAATCCCGAATCCGCAGATGATGCTAAACGCGATACAGGACGAGGAACTCACGACTTTCGCGGGCGTACCCGCCATCTACAACATGATGTTCCGCGAGTACCAGAAGAACCCCGACGACTACGACCTTTCGTCTCTCGACTTTGCGATATGCGCCGCCGCACCGCTCGCGGACGACACGCGTAAGAAGATAGAGAGCGAGTGGAACGTACGTCTCGCCGAGGGCTGGGGCATGACCGAGACAGGTCCCGCGGGATGTGCCGAGCCGATGAGCGGCGGTGTCCAGAAGGAAGCCGGATGTGTCGGTACGCCGTTGCCCAACATCGACCTGAAGTTGGTCAACCCCGAAGACAGGAGCGAGGTACGCGTCGCTCCCGACGACCTCGAACCGCGCGGCATGATAGATGGGACGCTCAACTTCGACGACACGGAGAGCGTGACCGGAGAGATTGCGATACGCGGTCCGCAGATATTCGAGGGCTACTTCAAGCTCCCCGACAAGACCGACGAGGTCTTCGACGACGAAGGCTGGTTCTACACCGAAGACATCGCACGTGTCGACGAAGACGGCTACTTCTGGATGGTCGACAGGGCGGACGACATGATAATCGCGGGCGGAGAGAACATCTACCCCGCCGAGGTTGAGAACGCGCTGTACGAGCATCCCGACGTAGCGGAAGCGGCTGTCGTGGGAGCACCGCACGAAATCAAGGGCGAGGCACCCGTCGCCTTCGTCGTGCTTGAGGAGGGTTCGGACCTTACGGAGGAGGAGCTACGTGAGTTCTCGCTGAAGCACACGGCGAAGTACGCGCACCCGCGACGTATATTCTTCGTCGACGAACTCCCGAGGAGCGCGACGCAGAAGGTTCAGAGGTACAAGCTGGAAGAGGAAGCGGTGGACCGCGTCGGCACGCTCGAACCGAGCGAGGAGCTTTAGAGCCGAGACAACGCCCGGAAGAACACGAACATCCACGCAACTCTTTTACGCGCCGTTCGTCTCTTGCAGGCATGGCTCTGCGCACGCCCGACGAACGTTTCGAGAACCTGCCCGGATACGACTACGAACCTAACTACGTCGAGGTGGACGGAACGCGCCTGCACTACGTCGACGAAGGGGACGGGAGCGGGGGCGAGACCTTTCTTTGCCTGCACGGCGAACCGTCGTGGGCGTACCTCTACCGTAAGATGGTTCCCGGACTCGCGGAGCAAGGGCGTGTCGTCGTCCCTGACCTACCGGGCTTCGGCAGGTCGGACAAGTGGGAGGAACAGGACGACTACACCTTCGGCGCGCTCTACGACGCCGTTGAGGGCTTCGTCGAGGAACTCGACCTTACCGACGTGACGCTCGTCGGTCAGGACTGGGGCGGAATACTCGGTCTGAGCGTCGCAGCGCGGAACCAGGAGAGGTTCGTGCGTCTCGTGCCGATGAACACCGGACTGCCCGACGGAACCGCGAGCATGTCGGACGAGTGGCAGCAGTTTCACGACTTCGTCGAGGCGTCCGACGAACTTCCCATCGGCTTCCTGATAGACGGAGCCTGCTACACAGACCTCTCGGACGACGTAAAGGAGGCTTACGAGGCACCCTTCCCCGACGCCTCGTATCAGGCAGGCGCGCTCGAACTGCCTCTGCGTATCCCGACTTCGCCCGACGACGACGGTGCCGACCAAATCGCTGAGACGCGCGAACTCCTCTCCGAGTGGGACAAGCCCGCTTTCGTGCTTTTCGCCGAGAACGACCCGATTACGCGCGACGCGGCGGGCGACCTACGTTCGCTCATACCGACTGCGGACGAACAGCCTGAGGTATGGGTTGAGAACGCGGCGCACTTCCTTCAGGAGGACGCTGGCGAACGTATCGCTGAGCATATCGTCGAGTTCGTGGAGAGGACGGGGTAAGGAAGGGCTGACTGGGTAGCGGCGTCCGAACGGAACTTCGGTCGTCGACTGTCTGGTCGTCTCAAAATCACCGCCCGATTACCTCTTCTCACTCGGGCGCAAGCGCGTTAATCGTATCGAGCGCGAGTGCAGTCCCGCTTCTGGGCACAGTAACGATAGGTAGGTCAACGGTGCCGTCCTGCAGTTGAGCCATCTGCTCTCGGGCTTCGTCTGGTGTTCCTGCGACGCCTAAGTCG
>JAQZDD010000197.1 GCA_028751055.1 Euryarchaeota archaeon Ods04
ACGACGAACTCCGTGCCCTCGAAAGGTAGGAAGGCGAGCGCGCCCGCGACCGAAGTGACTGAGAAGACGGCGGCTAAGAGAGCGGAGCCGCAAGCCGCACATCCCGCACCGAGAGTCGCAAGCGTAGTACCCGCCGCGCTACCTCCCGCACCGCCTATCCTGCCTTTCCTCCAGCCGTCTATGAGCACAGAGATGTTGACGCCTATCAGGAGCGCGGTTACTGTCAGAAGAAGGCTCGTTCCGAGCGACTCGCCGAAGAACGGATACAGGTCGGCGAGGACGCCGAGGCGCGCACCGAGCGGTGCGTCGCCTAAGACGACGACGTTCGTGACGAGAGAGACGTTTCCTGGAAGGACGAAAAGCGTGAGCGCGACGAAGCCGATGAGAACCGTCAGACCGGCGTAGAGAGGTCTCCTGACGATACCGCCCGATACGCGCGCCGTGTGCTCCAAGTCGGCGCGTGTCGTGGGTAGGTTGATGTCGACGTTCATAGTCCCAGAGAGGTTGCGAAGACGTTGTAGTCACGCGCACCCGACGTGTCTGTCACAAAGCCGTCTTCGTCGAACAGGTAGAACGTCGGCGTCGCGCCGATACCTGCGTCCCGCGCCGCTCCGACGGCTGTCTGCACCGTGCTGTCTTGCGTTCCGTTGTCTGCTTTCGCGAGAACATCGTCGGCATCGACGGACGTGTCGGCGAGGAAGTCGCGCGTCATCTCGTCTACGTTGTCCGTAGAGAGGGACGCTTGGTTTCCGTAGTACGATTCGAGGAGCGTCCAGAAGGCGTCCGCGTCGCGCTCGCCCGTCGCGTAGAGCGCGGGCGTCGCCGTCTCGCTCCAACGACGGATGAACGGAACCGCACGGAGGTAAAAGGCAAGTTCGCCGTTCTCTGCGTCCTCCTCCAGAAGCGGCAGGGTTTCGCGGCTGAAACGCGCGCATGTCGGGCAAGAAGGGTCTTCGAAAGCGACGATACGCTTCTCGCTGTCTTCGTCCCCCAACACAGCCGCAGTCTCGATTCCGCGTGTCGAAGGATGGTCGTCGAAGCTCGTGCTGCTTCCCTCAGCCGAACCTCCGTTTCCGAGACATCCGGCGAGTGCTAGCGCGCTCAGCGAAACGAACTCCCTGCGTCGTAGAGTCATCTACCGAATCTCGGCTGAGTAGACGTATATAGACTGCGCGGATGTTCGCCGGCGGCGTCAGTCCGCGGCTTTCTTGCTACGTTGGGCTATCTCGACGAAGTTCTCGAATATAACGTCGCCCTTCTCGGTGTGCGAAACCTCGGGGTGCCACTGGACGCCGTATATCGGACGCGACTCGTGGCGCATCGCCTCTATCTCGCAGACGTCGCTTCTTGCTGTACGTACGAAGCCGTCCGGCACCTCCTTTACTTCGTCGGCGTGCGAAGCCCACGTAGAAACCGTGTCCCCGAGACCGGCAAGAACGCCCGAGTCGTCTAAGATTTCGACCTCCACGTCGGCGTAGCCGCCGTACTCGCCCGCACCGACCTCGCCGCCGAAATGTTCTGCGATTATCTGGTGACCGAGACATATACCGAGCACGGGCACGTCGGCTTCGAGGTACTCGGTGCTGTTCCCCGCGCCGTCCATCGAGGGACCGCCGCTCAGGACGATGCCGTCCGCCTCGGGTAGCACCTCGTCAACCGGCGTCTCGCTGTCGACGACACGGTTCTCGACGCCCAAGTCGCGGAGCGCGCGCCCTTCTAAGTGCGTGAACTGTCCGCCGTTGTCGATTACGACTATCACTGTTGGTGTGCGGTACGCGCGCGGGGGACAAAAGAGCGTGGGTTCGGCACGTTACGAGGCGTCGTCCACGACCTTTCCGCCCTCCGTCTTCGCGCCGCTCTTTTCGACGTTGTACTCCATCTTCTCAACGAACTCCTCGCGCAGGTCGATACCGCAGATACGCGCCATGCCGAAGGCGACGATTGCGACATCGGCGAGTTCTTCGCCGAGAGCGTCGTCCTTGTCCTTGTTTACTGCCTCGGCGAGTTCGCCGACCTCCTCGGTGAGCATCGAGACCCATAGAAGTTCGTCTTCCTTCGTACCCTCGTGGTCGATTCCTGCGGCGTCGTGGAACTCACGCGTGAGGCGTTTGTACAGGTCGTCTTCGCCGCCCGTACCGTCGGCTTCTGTGTCCGTTTCTGTGTCGGTGTCCATGGAGAACCGTCTTCGGCTGACCGGTTAAACCTAACTAACGCACGACTACACGCCGCCGGTCGCCTTCATGCTTACTCCACGCCCGCTAGCTTGAGACCTGCTAACGTCGTCTCGAACAGCATTATCATCGTCAGCGCGACCATAAGACCTGCGACGCCGGTTGGGTCGAGCGAACCCGCTAAGAGCGCGGCGACAGTGATGCAGCCACCCCAGACGTAGATACGTTTGGACTCGAACCAACGGACGCTCGCTACCGCCATCTTGATGGCAAGGGTCATCAGCAACGGAATCTGGAAGACGATACCGAAGGCGAGCGAAGTCATCAGTATGAGGTTGAACGTCTCGCGCAGACCGAGACCCTGTGTCGCAACGTCCTCGGAGTAGAAGATGAAGTAACGGAACAGGAGCGGAAGCGCGAGGAAGTACGCGAAGGCAAGACCTAAGAACATTAGCACGAGGGAGACGGGCACTACCGAAAGGAAGTACCGACGTTCGTTCGGGTAGAGACCGGGCTTCATGAACTGGAACGTCTCGTAGACTACAACGGGGAACGCGACCGCGATACCGACGACCGCGCTCAGCATTAGACGTGTCAGTATCTCGTTGAAAGGCGCGTAGACGTTCGGCGGATTGCTGAAAAAGTTGTACCAGATAGTGTTCAGTAGCCACTCAGAGACTATGAACGCACCAGCCATGACGACGGAAGCGGCAACGATAATCACCATGATACGGCGCACAAGCTCCTCTATGTGCACCGTGATAGGGAGTTCTTCGTCGGTTTCTAGTGACACATCGGGGGATAGTTCGTCTCTTAGCATAAAGTCTGCGTTGGTATTCAGATACCGGGAACGGACATCTAGCGGAAAGCTTGATACGCAACGGATACAAACTCCCTGTAATGAGTAATTCGGACGGCGGACTTAGGGGGAGCGCGTTTGACCTCCTCGACGCGGCACGGCAGAACCTCTTGCACGTCCTCGTGACTTTCCTCCTTGGCTTAGTCGGCACCATCATCTTCCTGCGCGCCTACGCGTTCGACAAGATACAGGACCAGACGCTCGCGCGTGCAAGGGCACGGGGGTACGAGGTCGACACGTCTTTCGTCAACCCCTTCGAGGTCATACTCCTGCAGGCGAAAAT
>JAQZDD010000104.1 GCA_028751055.1 Euryarchaeota archaeon Ods04
GAGACGCAAGCAGAGGTCTTCGCGCCCGCCGTCTTCTCACTGCACATGCTCTCTGGTTCTGTCGCTGTACAGGCGGCACTCTTTGTCGTCGCCGCGTTGTTCGCGCTCGCGCTTCTCGTAGGATACCGCACACGTCTCGTCCTCGCCGTCTGCCTTGTCCTGCTCCTGTCTCTACACGCACGCAACCACTTCGTCCTGAACGCGGGCGACCGTCTCCTGCGCGTTACGCTCTTCCTCTGTCTCTTTCTGCCTCTCGGGCGGCGGTGGTCGGTCGACGCTTACAGAAAAGACCGGGACGGCTCTGTTACAGTCTTCTCCGCAGGCACGGCGGTCTTCTTACTGCACGTCGTTCTCGTCTACACCGCAAACTTCCTGTTCAAGCTCCGCGCCGACGGTCTCTGGCTCACGGGCGACGCCGTCGTGCACATCATGCGGATGGACAGGTTTACCGTGCTCGTCGGAAACCATCTCGCCGACTACGGCGCGTTGCTCGTCGCCGCGAACTGGCTCTGGCTCGTCCTCCTTGGCGGCTCTGTCGTCTTAGTTCTCACGGCGGGACGAGCGCGTGTCGTCGCAGTCGCCGCCTACGCGGGCGGACACCTTGGCATGCTCCTCACGATGCGTCTCGGTCTCTTTCCTCTCATCGCCGTCGCCGTACTCCTCCCGTTTCTTCCTTCTTACGTCTGGGACGCCGTTGAGCGTCGTCTGCCGAGCATGCTGAGCCTGCCGACACGGACGAGAGACATCTTCGATGCGCGGTTCGGCGACTCCGGTTCCCGCGAGAGCCGCGTCGACTTCTCACGTCTCCGCAGACGTTTCAGACATGTCGTGCCTGCTCTAGTCGTCGGCTTCTTACTCTTCACGGCTTTCTGGCAGGCTGTCGCTCTCGGCTATGCGTCGCCACCGCCCGGCGTAGGCGACGATGTCGACCCGTCGAACCACTACAGCTGGTCGATGTTCACGGTTGAGACGCCGCCCGTCGACAGATGGTTCGTCGCCACCGCAACCCTCGAATCCGGCGAGGCGCATGACCTTTCGCTTTTCGCCGAAACCGGAGCCGTCGACAGACCGCCGGACGTGGGAGCGACGTACCCTTCGACTCTCTGGCACCGACATATGTCGAGCCTGCGTTTCTCGGGCGAAGCCGAACAGCGCGCCTTCGTCGGCTACCTCTGTGGGCACGCGGGCGAAACACATGGCGATGTCCGCGAGGTCACGGTTGAGTACGTCGAACAGCCGACACGGACGGACGGCTACGCAGAGGCTGAGCGTGTCGAGCTTATCACCCGGGAGTGCTGAACTCCTCGTCAGCCGAAGCCGGGTATCTCGCTCACCGCGTTTCTGTGCCGCTCTATCTTCATGAGCACGTAGTATCCGATGCCTATGTAGAATACGAGGATAAAGACGACCTGTGCCGATTCGCCGAGTTCGACAGCAGGTATCCAAGTGGTCGGTGCTACGGCACCCGTGCCGACACCGAAGAACGCCACGGTGACCGAGTTGTACGTCGCGTGCAGGACTACTGCGACGACGAAACCTTTGAGAACCAGCGCGCCGCGGTGCTCGGGAACGACCTTCGCAAGACCGATGTAGTATCCGGCTACCGCCGACCAGAGGACGTGTCCGACGCTCACGCCCGCTCGTGCCATCGCCGTACCTGTTAGCTCGGTGTAGCTGAAGGGTAACGCGCCCGAGAGGTACAGGAAGTTCTCAACGGTTGCGAAGCCCAAGCCCGCGAAAGCACCCAGAACCGCGCCGCCGACCGCGTTGCCGAGACGCGGGTAGCCGTGGAGCGTGACGGCAACCATCTTGAGAAACTCCTCGGCTGGCGCGACCACCAGAAAGAAGAAGAGGTAGACTCCGAGCGACGTGAAGCCTATGAGCGCGTCCTGCCCCGCGGTGTTGACGACTGCCGCGACCGACACCATCATGCATCCGAGCAGGTAGGTTACCGCGAGCGTCGTAGCAGTGACGCGTTCGTACGGATCCGACATCCAGAAGTACCACGCAAGCAGGAGAGCGGGAACCACAGAGACAGCCACGAATCCGCCGAGCACAGGCTCCTCCAAGACGGCGAGAGCCGTCGAAGACAGAAGAAGGAACGCGACAGCCATGAAGACGATACCCAGTATCAGCTTCTTAGGAACTACGCGGAAAGGAAGTTCGCATAGCTTGTCGACCGGAGTGCGCGGCTCCCAGACGGTTACATCGTAGACGTGTAGCAGGTCCTCCTTGGGTGCCTTCTGGAGGTGTCGTTCGCGTGACTCCGAGCGGTCGATGTCCATGAGGTTTCTGTAAACACCACTTAGTTAAGTAATTTTGCACAGGAAATCTTAATCTGTTGCCGCTCGAACAACGCTGAACCTGTCGGCTATACGTCCGTCCCTAACAATCTGAGATTCTCCTTCACGTGTTCGACGCTCGGCTTAACTCTACGAAAACCTCCGCGCAAGACTGTACTGATACGGCTGAGTCAAGAATAGAATTTCGCCGTACTCCTCCTCTGTTGTTAGTTCGTCGTGCTGTTTGATAGCCTGAACGGCTTCGTTGAGCTTCGATATCTTGTTCCCAACTCTCAGATATTCCTCGATATCCTCAGAAGGAACACCGAACTCCTGAGCGAGAACATTTCTTATGGTTTTCCCAGAGCCGTCTGTCATCGCAACATCCCGTCCGTCACCGTCGTCGGGGTCAATGTGTACCGTCTGTATCCGCTCAATTTCATCGTCCATATGGCGTATCAGAGACTCTATCTCTTCTTCGGCGTACTCTTCTACCCTACCGTTGATTATCTCGTCTATCCTCTCACCTATGACGTAGGCATCGGGTCCCGGGGGCTTGCGTCTCTCAATAACGTCTATTTCACGAAGATTTTCGACACACGTTCTCAGATAGAGGATGGTGAATGGGCTGATACTGTTCTCTTCCATTAAGTCTCTCATGTCTTTCAGACTCACCCATTTGTCGGGAGCTACTATACCCTCATCGTACATCAGCCTCGCCAAGGCGACCTGATCTTCCATGCTCCTTGTGTGACTGTTTTTTTTCGTTATCCGGCGGATAAGTTCTGTCAGATTCTCAGAGTCAGATTTTTTTGTGTCAGTTTGTTCGGAACCGAGCGCGTCTTTGACAGAGTCCGGTAGCTCCGGCCGGGGCGCGCTCTCGTGCCTCTCGGTTTTCTCTGTCTTTCGGGTACTTTCGTAGACTGTTCCTGCAAAACCGATTCCACGCATGTAGCCGTGTTCCCGAAGTATCTCAACTCCCTCCTCGGTGAGTCCGTAGAACTTCGAAGGAAGGTCTCTTGTGCTTTCGTTCGGTTCATGCGTGTACTCCCTTACGACGCCTGCCACCTCCAACTTCTCAAGCTGGTCGGCTATCGACGCCTTGTTCTTCGGAATCATATGGTCGAGTTCGTCTAGCGAAGGCAGATGCTCGGGATGTCCGAGTATGTTCCGCAGGATGAGGTGACGAGTTTCCTGAGAGAGAAGGTCGTACACCTCGCGTTGCTCCTCGAAAGGATTCTCAGGCGGCTCCGTTTCTGCCATACACGAAAGTTTGAAGTACGAAGGCATAATACTTGGGGTTAACCAGTATGGTTCAAACAGGAAATAGACATATTAGTTGGAGGGCTATTAGCCGGTGAACACCACATGAAGGACAACGCGGAGTACTCCGGCGTCGAAGAGATTCTTGAGAGGTCGCTAGGGGATGAGGAATTAGAGCCGGACGAAGCAGCCGAACTGCAAGGCTTCCTAAACCGGGAGGTTCCATACCTGCTCGGACCACAGGATTCGTACGTCGTCCTGGGAAGCTACGACGGAGAATACATTAAGAACACTTCGGCGGCGCAGAACGAACTCAACAAAAGACCGGGGACGTATGCCTTCTTGGTCGCTGACCTACCTGACCTCAAAATAAGAGAAAGTCTGCCTGCCTTCCGGATAAAGTTTCACCTCATATGTGAACATGTCGACTATATCATAGGGGTGTACGAGAACGATGTAGGGGGGGAGGTAGGCGAACTCGGCAAAATCTCTGAGCTTTACCTCACGAAGACCCATATTCTAGCTCGGAAGTATAAGAAGGACGAGCCTTACAGCGCGCCGACGCGGGACGATATAAGAGTATTTGATTTGAACGACAGGTGTTACTGGTGGATCAACGAAACAGAACTCCGGAAAAAGGTCGAAGAGATACCCTGAGACTATCTTCCTTCATCGACGACAGTAGGTTGCTGGCTCTGCTTACTCAGTTACCCACATCGGCTTACTCTCTGAGAAAACTCAGATTCTCCTCAACGTGCGCCGCTGACGAACTGCCGACAAGCGCGGTGCCCACTCCCTTGGTCATGCTTGCGTACCGGAGAGCGTCCTGCGCGGGCGTTCCGCCCCCCTTTTCGCCGACGTGTTCCTTGGCGAGCGTACCCTGCATCAGAGACGCGCTCGTGAAGACGTACAGACCGAGTTTCTTGGCGGCTTGTAGAGCAGACATCTTTTCTCCGCCCACCTCCTGCGTCTCGACTGTCGCCGCGCTTGTCATCTTTGCGTTGAACGGCATCTGCACCGCCGAAAGGGCGTTTTCGTCGCCGCCTGCGTCCCGCGCCGCCTTGACGACGCGCTCCATCGACAGGTGGTCGTTACGCGCGCTCGGCACCCTGAAACCGTTCCACGTTGCGACGCCGTACGCGCCGATACGTCCTGCTTCGACCTCGTCTTCGAGTGCCTCGAAAGCGCGTCTCAGACGGTCTTCGAGTTCTTCGTGCGACGCCTCGCGGAGATGCGTCTCAGGGTTGTGGACGTAGTAGAGGTCGAGCTTTTCGACGCCTATGTTTTCGAGACTTCTTTCGACCTGCGACCTCAGAAAGCGCGGCGCGAGACAGTTCGCCTGCACCGTCTCCTCGGGCGGCACGAGTCCCGTCTCGACGTACTCGTCGCGTATGTACGCGCTCGGGTTTTCGGGGGCGTCGCCGTCGAACGGTATGTAGCCGCCCTTGGTCGAGACAAAGACCTCGTCCCTGTCGGCGTCCGTTTCGCGCAGTGCCTCGCCGACGGCGCGTTCGCTCCTCTGGTTCCTGTAGTTTATCGCGGTGTCGACGACGTTGC
>JAQZDD010000223.1 GCA_028751055.1 Euryarchaeota archaeon Ods04
AGGACGGAAGGGTCGTCGGGGAGTTCTTCGAGAAGGTCATCTATCAGGTCGGCGTCAGAACCCGTCGGGTCGCGCGTCTCGGCGTACCTCTCCGAGAGTTCGTCCCACGCGCGGCGTATCTCGTCACGGTTCATGGTCACCTCACCTTGGGTCGTGTTCCGGCGGTATCTCGGCACCCGTCAGGTCGTCCGCGTTTTCGAGGTTCGCCTTCTTGAGTTCGGCGTCGGTCATGTCAACGCCTGCGAGGTTCGCTCCTTCGAGCGTGGCAACCATGACGACGTCCGTCAGGTCGGCGTCGGTCAGGTCGGCGTCCGACAGGTCTGTGCCGTACATGTTCGCACCCGAGAACACCGCGCCGCGCAGGTCCGCGCCTCCGAGTTCTGTGCCGTGGAGGTTCGCGCCCGTCAGGTCAACACGGCCTGCGTCGGAAAGGTTCGCCACGACATCGGCTTCGCGCAAGTCTGCGTTCGTCAGGTCGGCGTACCTGAGACTCACGTCTTCAAGGCGCGCGCCCCTTGCGTCGGCGTTCGTGAGATGTACGCGCCGAAGGTCGGCACCCGTCAGGTCGGCGCGGACAAGGTTCGCGTCGGTCATGTCGCTCAGGAGGAACGACCGCCCGGAGAGGTCGGCGTCCATGAGGCGCGCGTCACGGAGGTCGGCGTTCCGTAGGCGGACGTCTTGAAACTCGTCCTTTTTCCCCTTTTCTTCCATGCCTGAGATTGGAGACTGTGCCGTATAACGTCGTCGCACACTACCGAGAATCTGGCTTGCGCCACCAAGAAAACGGAGCCGAAGCACCCGTAGTTATGTCGCTCGAAACCCATTTCCGGATATGCGTCAGCCAGACTACGGAGTCGAAGGCAGCACAGCAATAGTGACCGGGGCGAGCCAAGGAATCGGAAGAGCAATCGCAGAGACTCTCGCCGCGAGCGGTGCCGACGTCGCCATCTGTTCGCGGTCGATGGACCGTGTCGGACCGGTCGCCGACGAGATAAACGACGCCGACGACGCAGGAGACGCGCTCGCAGTCGAGTGCGACGTACGCGACCGCGAACGTGTCGAAAATCTCGTCGAAGAAACCGTCGACGAGTTCGGCGGTATCGACATCTTGGTCAACAACGCCGGCGGCGAGTTCGTCGCAAACTTCGAGGACATATCGCCGAATGGCTGGGAGACTATCGTCGACCTCAACCTCAACAGCACCGTACACTGTACCCAGTTAGCGGGAGAGGTGATGCGCGAGGGCGACGGCGGCTCTATCATCAACATATCGAGCGTCAACGGACAGCACGCCGCGCCGGGCGAGAGCCATTACAGCGCGTCGAAAGCCGCCATCATACGTCTGACCGAGACGCTTGCCGTCGAGTGGTCGGACGAAGATATCAGGGTCAACTGCGTCGCACCGGGTCTCGTACAGACGCCTGGCGTCGCAGAAACGCTCGGCATACAGAGCGACGACATGCCGCCGCGCGAAAAGGTCGACAGACGTATCGGACACGGCGAAGAAATCGCGGATGTCGTCCAGTTCTTGGCGAGTCCTGCGGCGTCTTTCATCAACGGCGAGACGGTTACGGCGAAGGGCGTCCCCCGAGCGGGCAACTCGATGTCGCAGGACCTCGGACTCGAAAGGTAGCTACCTGCCGCCGAAGAAGCCGCACAGGTCGTCAGCCACGACCTCGTGAGCCTCGTGTCCGCGTTCGAGTCTCGCGGGTTCGGCGAGCATGCTGAAGAAGCCGTGTACCATGTCGTCGTAGTGGTGATGATTCACGGGAACGCCCGCTTCTTCGAGACGTTCGGCGTACGCCGCGCCGTCGTCGCGCAGAGGGTCGAAGCCTGCGGTGACGACCGTCGCGGGCGGCAGGTCCGAGAGATCGTTTGCGAGACGCGGACGTGCGTAGACATTCCCGCGGTCTATCTCGTCCGCGAAGTAATGGTCACGGAACCAGTTCATCTTCTTTTTCGTCAGGAAGTAGCCCTCGGCGTTCTCCTCGTACGCGGCGGTCTCCTCGGTTCTGCCCGTCGGCGGATAGACGAGCACCTGATACGTGATGTCGGGTCCGTCCCTGTCGCGCGTTAAGAGTGCGGTCGCTGTCGCAAGGTTCGCGCCCGCCGAGTCGCCCGCGACGACGACGCCTCCTTCAGCGTTCAGGTCGGACGCGTTTTCGGACGCCCATTCGAGCGCGGCGTAACAGTCCTTCAGGGCGTCGGGGAACGGATTTTCGGGGGCGAGCGCGTAGTCGACGCTTGCGACGGGATATCCTGTCGAGTCGGCGAGCTTTCTGCAGGTCGCGTCGTGCGTCTCAATGCTACCGATGACCCAGCCGCCTCCGTGGAAGTAGACGACGAGGGGTCTTTCGTCTGTGTCGGCGTCCGCGTCAGTGCCGGGTTCGTAGACGCGCACCGGCACGTCTCCGCGCGGACCGTCGATGGTTCGGTCCTCGACACTCGACATCCCGATTCCGGCGTCGACGTTTGCCCGCATCTCCTCTGTCATCTGTCGCACTTCCTGCGCCGATAGCTGCTCGAACGGCGGAACCCCGAGCGACTCGTAGAGTTCGAGGAAAGCCTGTGCCTCGGGATGAGGTTCGGATGCTCTTGGTGTTTCTATACCCATCGTAGACGGTGTTGTCGTCCGAGAACAAAAAGGCAAGGCTGGATGCAACTGCCCGACGAACTACGCTGTCGAAGACGCCTCGACACGTTTCTCCTGAAACAGAGACGGGTTGCGGACGTTGTCGAGACGCATCTCGCGCGCCCCTGTACCTGCTGACGAAACGGTGAAGTCGGCTATGTCAGCGATACCCGTGAAGGCGAGAAGCTTCTCGAAAGGCGACCTGCTCATCTTAACCTCCTGTATGCTGTCGTGCGTCTTCGACTGAGTGTTTGTGCTCAGCACACCCGTCTTGTGCACGATACGGCGCGTCGTCACGACGTACCGTATATGGCGTAGAACGAGAATCTTCAAGCCGGGGTGAGCGACGCCGACGAGAACGCCGACAGCGAAGACGTACCAAGGCACGACGAACTCAACGCCAGTGTCGCCGGGAAGGAGTTCGCCGA
>JAQZDD010000408.1 GCA_028751055.1 Euryarchaeota archaeon Ods04
CGTCGCGCTTCGTCTGTTCCTTCGGCGACGAGTTCATCCAGACACGGCGTCCGCACGACGAGTATCTCCGACCTCTCGCGTGCCACGATACGTGACACACCGTCGGAATGTGATACGAAGAAAGCCCCTTCCCCCACCTCGAAGCTGTCTGCGTCTGTCTCAACCGAAACGGTGCCTTCGACGACGTAGTATAGACTTTCTTTCTCCGCCCGTACGTCGTAGGCTGTTTCTCCCTCGTCAAGAGACCAGATGTGGGTGTTTACATCAGCGTCCATCTCCGTACCGCTGACATGTCCGGCGGAAGCGGGACTGGTATCCAAGTCACGTTCGTCGATACCACCTACTTCGGCTTCGACCTTTCTGTGCATGCGCGCCCCTACGTATCGGTTCAACAAGTAGTTTCGGAGAGGTTCCGTTCGTGGTAGCCGTCCGCGGCAGCAAGACGGAGAAGCTACGACGAAAAACAAAAGACACCCGCATACGACTGGTTTTTACATGGAAGAGTTCGACTTAGCCGTCGTGGGGGGCGGACCAGGTGGTGCTTCAGCGGCGCGCGAGGCTGCGAAGGAGAAGAGCGTCGTCGTCTTCGAGAAAGGTGTCGCACGCGAGGACCGCGACGAACCCGGTCCAGACTCGACAGACGCGGCAGGCTTCCTCGACTACTGGGTGGACGTCGCAGGGTTCGACGAGGAGTTCGTCGACGAGATGCCCATCCTACAAGAGATAGACCGCGCCGAGTTCGTCGGACCGAACGTGACGGCGACGCTGGAGGACACGCAGGTCTCGTCGTGGTACGACGGATTCGGCTTCACGTTCAACCGTGTCGCTATGGACGACTTGCTACGCGAACTTGCCGAGGAGGAGGGCGCGGAGTACCGTGTCGGCAGAGCGGTACGCGGCGTCGAATCCAGAGAGACGAAGGACGGCTTCGTCCACAAGGTGAAGGTAGCGGGCGGTGAGGACGTGAAGGCTGAGACGGCCGTCTTGGCGGACGGACCTTCGCGCCGTGTCACACTTCCGACGCTCGCGCAGTTCGATACTGAAGGTAGTGACGGGAAGGTCGCCGACGCCCTCAATCCGTCGAAGGCGAACCATATCGCGTACCAGGAGCACAGACGTTTCCCTGACGAACTCTTTGAGGACGACGTCCTGCGTTTCTGGTGGGGTGCGATACCCGGCGAGACGGCGTACCCGTGGTACTTCCCGAACGACGACAACGTCGTGAAGCTCGGCTTGACCGCACCGATAGGCGTCGAACTGAACGACAAGAAGGACGACGGATACACGCTCCTGCGTGGCAGTGACGAGACACAGCCGCCGGGCGAGGAGTACATACGTCGTCTTCTGAAACAGGAGTATCCCGAGTACGACTTAGACGACTTCCCGCGTGTCGAAGACCGTGGGAAACGTAAAGGCGTCGAAAGCTACCCCATCTCGTCGACACGTCCCATCGAGTCGCCCGCGCGCGCTGGCGTGCTCGTGGTCGGCGGCGCGATGGGCGCGACGAGCATGTTTCA
>JAQZDD010000229.1 GCA_028751055.1 Euryarchaeota archaeon Ods04
ACGACTCCCAAGATAGTGAACGAAGCCAAGAACTCCCTGCTCTTCTCTAAGTGGTCGGCTACCGCACCGAGGACGGGCGATGAGACGGCGATAATCGTGAAGCTGACTGCGACGGTGTACGACCAGTAGACAGAAGCGAGGTTCTCGGGCAGGTCGGCACCCGCAACCTCGACGTAGTAGACGGGAAGTATGACTGCCAGCACGACGGTCGAAAACGCGTTGTCGCCGAAGTCGAACAGCACCCATCCCTGCCTGTCGCGCTTGTCGAGACCGAGTGTATGGAGAAGGGAGCCGAAACGGCTCACGTTACCAACGCACCTCCTTCCATGTCTCCGTTGTCGGGGCGGTGGTTGGTACCATTTAGCGTACTCTTGCTGTCTACGTGATGCGATAGTGATAAATATCTGTCTAATTGGTCTACGTACGGCTATCTTCGTCCATGGTTGGATATGTTCGTCTATCTTCGGCTACGTACCCGCAGACAGAGCCGGAACCGTGGAAGAACTGATGACGAGCGTAAACGCCAATATACGGCGCGACGAACTCACCGTATGCGGAACATAGCGCGCCGGTATCTGCCAGTCGTCGTCTTCCTCTTTCTGCTCACCGTCTCAACGGCGGTCGTCGCCGCCGCGCCCGACACCGGTAACGGATGGCTGACCGACGCGCTCGGCGCGGACGCGGGCGTCGGCTACGTCGCCGTCTTCGTCCTCGCCGCCGTGCCTTGGATAGAGATATTCTTCGTCGTCCCCATCGCAGTCGGCTTGGGTATGAACCCCGTCGCAGTCGCCGTCTTGGCTTTTCTGGGAAACGTCCTGCCCGTCTTCGTGATACTCGCCGCACGCGGACGCGTCGGAGACTGGTGGAGCCGCCGAACCGGAGACGGCGAACCATCGAGACGGACGAGACGCGCGCGCCGTCTCTTCGACAGGTACGGGACGCCCGGCTTAGGTCTCTCGGCACCGATGATAACAGGCGTGCATCTCGGCGCGCTCGTCGCTGTCTTGCTGGGGGCACGCGACAGGTCGGTCGCCGTCTGGATGTCTCTCGGCGTCGGCGTCTGGACGGTCGTCTTCACCGCGGGTTCGGTCGCGGGCTTGTCGCTCCTTGGCACCTCGCTCTAAGCCAAGAGTAATACCATGAAACGACATAGACGACGGTATGTCCAAAGGACTCGAATACACCGACTTCGTCGAGACCGACACGGAACCGGAGGAAGACGAACTCGTCTGTGAGTTCTACCTCGAACATATCGACGACGTGTCGTTCGAATGGACGGCGGGTGCCATCGCAGCCGAATCCTCCATCGGGACTTGGGACCCCAACCTGACGACGATGAACGAGGAGATACGCGAGATGGGCGCGCGCGTCGTCGAAGCCAACGAGAACGAGGGCGTGGCGCGTGTCGCTTATCCGCCCGTCCTGTTCGAGGCGGGGAGCATGCCCCAGATTCTAAGCTCTATCGCGGGCAACATCTTCGGTCTCAGCGAAGCCACGTCTCTGCGTCTCGAAGACGTGGAGTTCCCGCCGGAGCACATCGAAAGCTTCCCCGGACCTGCTCTCGGATACGAGACGGTGAAGGAGCGCGTCGGTGCGGAAGAGCGTCCCGTCGTCGGAACCATCGTAAAGCCCAAGCTTGGTCTACGCACCGACGAGCACGCGCGTGTCGCGTACGAGAGCTGGATTGGCGGACTCGATGTAGTCAAGGACGACGAGAACCTCGCCGACATGGAGTTCAACGGATTCGAGGAACGTATCGAAAAGACGCTCGAAGCCAAACGCGAAGCCGAGGACGAGACGGGCGAAAACAAGCTCTACTTTCCTAACATAACCGCGCCCGCCGACGAGATGCGCAGACGCGCCGATACCGTCCTCGAAAACGGCGGCGACTACGTCATGGTCGACATACTCACCGTCGGATGGGGAGCGTTACAGGAGATACGCGATTACATAGGCGACGAAGTCGGCATACACGCCCACCGTGCGGGACACGCCGCATTCACACGCCTCCCTCACCACGGCGTCTCGATGCTCTCCGTAGCAAAGTTCGCGCGTCTCTGCGGCGTCGACAATCTGCATGCGGGCGCGGTCGTCGGAAAGATGGAGGGCGGACGCGAGGAAGTGGAGGCAATCTACGACTTCCTGCGCTCCGACTGGCACGGATGTGAGACGACAATACCTGTCGCTTCGGGCGGTCTGCATCCCGGCGTCGTCGACGATGTCGTCGATATACTCGGAAGCGACACCGTCGTTCAGGCTGGCGGCGGCGTACACGGACATCCCGACGGAACGCGTGCGGGAGCGCGTGCGATGCGCGAAGCCGCCGAAGCCACCGCCGAAGGGGGCACCCTCGAAGAGCGCGCCGAGGAGAGCGACGAACTCGCCGCCGCGCTCGAAAAGTGGGGCACGGAGTAGAGAATGAGCATGAAGTTCGAGGTCAGACGTATCGACATAGGCACCGAAACGCCGACCGTGCTGCTCAACCGCACCGACGCGGAGGAACTCGGCGCGAACCCGCTCGACAGAATCGTGATACGTGGCGACCAAGACACCGTAACGGGCATCGTCGAAGTGACCGAGAAACTCGTCGACGAAGGCGTCTTGGGTGCGACGGAACGCCTCTCGCATCTCGAAGGCGAGGTCGACGTGACGCTCGCTCCGAAGTCCGGCTCCGTCTCGTGCATACGGAAGAAGCTCGACGACGACGAACTCGAAGACGAGGAGATACGCAGGCTCGTCAAAGACATAGACCACAACATGCTCAACGACATCGAACTCGGCGCGTACGTCTCGGCGATATACGCAAACGGGCTTTCGATGTCCGAAACGCTGTCGCTCACGGAGCACATGACCGCAGTCGGCGACAAGCTGACGTGGGACGACGGCGTTATCGCCGACAAACACTCCATCGGTGGCGTCGCAGGCAACCGTGTCACGCCTGTCGTCGTACCTCTCGTCGCCGCGGCGGGCGTCAAGATACCCAAGACCTCTTCGCGCGCCATAACGTCTCCAGCGGGCACAGCCGACAC
>JAQZDD010000384.1 GCA_028751055.1 Euryarchaeota archaeon Ods04
ACGAAGGCTACGGGCTGGACGCCCGACGTGGTGCGTACTCCCCCCATAGAGTCGTCGACCGTCGACAACATCCGCCGGTACCTCGTACAGGAGAGCGACGAACGTAAGGAGTTCCTCCGTAAGACAGGGAGACGGATACACCGCGAGGAGACGAGCGACGACAGCTGGGTACGTGTCACAGCACTCGGATGTGCGCGTGAGGTCGGACGCGCCGCTTTCCTGCTCTCGACACCCGAAACACGGATTCTCATAGACTGCGGCGACAAGCCCGGTACGGACGAGACGCCGTACCTGCAGGCACCCGAGGCGAACCCGCTTCAGTCGATAGACGCCGTAGTTCTGACGCACGCGCATCTCGACCACTCCGCGCTCGTTCCGCTTCTGTACAAGTACGGCTACGACGGGCCGATATACGCGACGCCGCCGACGCGTGACCTGATGTCTCTACTCACCGTCGACTACATCGACGTGGCGGCGAAGCAGGGCAGGACGCCTCCGTACGACTCCGAGATGGTGCGCGAAGCCATCAAGCATACCATCACGCTCGACTACGGCGAGGTCACCGACATCGCGCCCGATATCAAGCTCACGTTCCATAACGCCGGACATATCTTAGGGAGTGCAGTCGTCCATTTCCATATCGGCGACGGACTCTACAACGTCGGCTTCTCGGGCGACATACACTACGACGAGACGCGTCTGTTCAACGGCGCGGTCAACGACTTCCCGCGTCTGGAGACGCTGTTCCTTGAGTCGACGTACGGAGGAAGGAACGACATACAGCCGTCGCAGGATGAGGCTGAGGAAAGTCTCGTCAAGATAATACGTAAGACGCACGACGAGGGCGGCAAGGTTCTGATACCTGCTTTCGCAGTCGGACGTTCGCAGGAGATGATGATAGTGCTCGAAGAGGCGATGCGCAACGGCAAGATTCCCGAGATGCCTGTCTACTTGGACGGCATGATATGGGAGGCTACGGCGATACATACTGCGCATCCCGAGTACCTCAACGACGACCTGCGCGACATGATATTCCACGAGGACGAGAATCCGTTCTTGGCGGACTGCTTCGAGCAGATAGACGAAGGGAGCGAGCAGAGACAGGAGATACGTGACGGCGACCCCGCTATCGTGCTCGCCACGAACGGCATGATGGCTGGTGGACCTGTCATGGAGCATCTCGAACTTCTCGCGCCCGACCCCGAGAACTCGTTGGTCTTCGTCGGCTACCAAGCCGAAGGAACGACTGGCGCGCGCATAAAGTCGGGGCGCGACGAGGTTCGTGTGCCGTCGTCGAACGGCAGGTCGGATACGGTCAAGATAGACATGAAAGTCTACAGCGTCGACGGCTTTTCGGGACACGGCGACCGCGACGAACTCGTACGTTTCGTGAAGGAGATGAACCCACGTCCCGAGAAGATATTTACCGTGCACGGCGACGAAGGCAAGACGAAGGCTCTTGCGTCCGCTCTCTACCAGAAGTTCAACATGCGCACCATATCACCGATGAACCTTGAGACGCACAGGTTCATCTGAACCGAAGGTGAGATAGGCATGCGTATCTCGGAAGAGACGGTCGAAGAACTCGACGCCTACGTCGACGAAAACTTGGACGGGATTACGGCACTCATCAACGACGCACGCGACCGTCTCGGCGA
>JAQZDD010000231.1 GCA_028751055.1 Euryarchaeota archaeon Ods04
ACCACCGAACACAAGTTTAGAACTGTTGTCATCCAAAACAAAAACGCGTGCGCAAACTACATAATGAACCGGTACAAACAGTTTGGGTATGAGAGACGCTCTCATAGTAGACGCCGTCCGTACGCCGTTCGGTAAGCAGGACGGTGTCTTCAAAGACACGCATCCACAGGAAATCGGGGCGGAGCCGCTGAAAGCACTCAGAGAGAGAGTGGGGTTCGACCCTGCGCAGGACATCGAAGACATACATTACGGCTGTGTCACGCCGAAGGGCGAGCAGGGCTTCAATATCGCGCGCGTCCTTCCGCTCGCGGCGGGCTGGGACGTCGACGTACCCGGCGTACAGCTAAACCGTCAGTGTGGCTCGGGACAGCAGGCGGTTAACTTCGCCGCGGCGAACGTCAAGAGCGGTATGCACGACTGCATAATCGCGGGCGGCGTCGAACACATGACGCGCGAGCCGATGGGTAGCGACGGCGACTGGAACACGATGTGTGACTCGTACAAGGAGAGGTTCGAACTTGTGCCGCAGGGTGAGAGTGCAGAGCGCATAGCCGAGGAGTGGGATATCACGCGCGAGGAGGTCGACGAAATCGCCTACGACTCGCAACAACGTATGGGCGAGGCGGTCGAGGACGGCAGGTACGACAGCCAGCTTATCTCGGTCGAGACGGAGTACGAGGACGAGGACGGTAACGTCGAGGAGATAGTCGTCAACGAGGACGGTCATCCACGTCCCGAGACGACGAAGGAGGTTCTCGGAAAGCTTCCGCTCGCGTTCCGCGGCGACGACGGTGTAATAACACCGGGCAACTCGTCGGGAATCGTCGACGGCTCTTCGGCGATGCTCGTCGCCTCAGAGGACAAGGTCGAAGAGGAAGGCTGGGAGCCTAAGGCACGTATAGTCGATGTCGCTCTCGCGGGTGTCGACCCCGTAATGATGCTCACAGGTCCGATTCCGGCGACGGAGCGCGTCCTCGAAAAGACCGACATGAGCGTCGAAGACATAGACCTCTTCGAGTGCAACGAGGCTTTCGCTTCCGTCGTGCACGCGTGGATGCAGGAGACAGGCGCGCCGTGGGAACGCACCAACGTCAACGGCGGTGCGATAGCACACGGACATCCGCTCGGTGCGACGGGTAGCGCGCTCGTGACGAAGTTAGTGCACGAACTCGAAAGAACAGACCAGCGGTACGGTCTCTCGACGATGTGCATCGGATTCGGTCAGGGTATAGCAACGATAGTAGAACGCGTCGACTGAGCGCGCCGGTCAGTCTATCAGTCTACCAGTCTATCAGCCTATCAGTCTATCAGTCCAGGTCGAAGCCCGGCTCGGCGAAGACGAGCAGGATTAGAGCGGGAAGTCCGAGCGGCGTCACGAAGACGGTTGCGACGACCGCGACGAATACCGAGAAGTACCACCTCATTCTCTTGTAGCTCGTCCATCCGCCCGAGAGCACGACGAGCGAGAGGAGTGCGGAAAGCCCCGCCGCGGCGAGCACTACGTCAGCTCCGACAGGGTCGATGAAAGGCGACGTGAAACCGGGAGACAGGGCGACGACAGCCGTTGCGATAGCGGCTATGAGACCGAAGAGACCGGTGACACCGAGTATGGCACCCGCGGCTTTCGCAGGTCTTTCCGACGGCGTACCTCCCGGCGAGCTACGTCTTTCACGTATCTCGTTTCTGAGTTCCTCGCGGAGTTCGTCGATACGTCGCTCGTGGTCTTCGATGCTGTCCTGAAGCTCGTCACGGAGACCGGCTATCTCTTTCTCCTTCT
This sequence comes from Euryarchaeota archaeon Ods04, assembly GCA_028751055.1. Taxonomy (GTDB): domain Archaea; phylum Halobacteriota; class Halobacteria; order Halobacteriales; family Halorutilaceae; genus Halorutilus. The sequence goes on from JAQZDD010000231.1 coordinate 1,778, forward strand.
CCTGTAGCTTGGGTTCGATTTCGTCGCGCACCTCCGTGAGTTCCTGCTCCTTGGCGCGGAGTTCGTCCTCTATCTCCTCCAGACGACGGGTGTCCGACGGCAGTTGGTCTGTCTCGGAGGTGGGTTCAGACTCATATGGCGTGTCTCTGTCTCCTCCTTTCCTGCCTGCGTCGGTGTCTCCCCCTTCGTTTTCCGTGTCTTCTTTTCTACTCATATCCATATACATGAATACAGAGATAAGAGTATCTTTGGATGCAGTACGAGGAAAGCTACCGGACGTCTCAGTGGAGTTCTCGGGGCGTCCTCAGGTCAGCATGCAAGGTGTGCCGTGTCACGGTTGTGCGAGATGTTATCGGTAGACATATATACATGGCTACTATGGTAAAGAATGTCATGTCAGAAAATGAGGGTAACGGTGAAGACGAGAGGGTGTTGAACCGGCGGGACGTTCTAAGGAAGACCGCAGCAACCGCTGCGGTGGGTACAGGTGCGGTGGCAGCGACCTCGGGCACGGCGTCCGCGGGCGATAAGAAGTGCGGGGAGACGCTCCCCGACGCGCCGTCTTGGTATCCTTGGTACGACATAGAGAACTGGAACGACCACGGCTTCCCGTGGGGCGAAGGCGAGATAGCCATCTACATAAACGGATGGCAGGCAGACCTCGACAGAGGACCTGACCAAGGCTACGAGTGCCGTAGGGCGATGTACGACAACGGCTACTGGGGCGAAGTAGCCGGTGTGCACTGGGACTCGGAGACGTTGACGTGGAGCGGCGGCAAGTCGAAGGCGGACGACATGGGAGAGAACCTCGCGCACCTCGTCGAGCACCTGCAGGACAACGGCACGCACACGGTTCGTCTGATAGGACACTCGCTCGGTGCGCGTGTCATCGGCACGTGTCTGAACACGCTATCCGACAACGGCAGGTCTGTCACGTCGTGCGCCCTCCTTGGCGGCGCGATAGCGAACGACTCGGTAGTTGAGGACTGCGGATGGTGGTGTACAGGAGAGTTCTACCACGCGATAGGCGACGCAGGCGGGAACTTCCGTAACTACCACAGCTACGACGACGAGGTTCTCGCAAACCTCTACACCCTCGCCGAATGGGACAACGCCGTGGGACGGACAGGTGCCGACGGCGCGACGCAGTGGAACTACAACGACCACGACGTGACGTGGAAAATCGGAAGCGAGCACTGTGCGTTCTACAAGAGAGACACAGGCTGCATGGACGACGT
>JAQZDD010000203.1 GCA_028751055.1 Euryarchaeota archaeon Ods04
ACGACCTCACCGTCGAGAGTCACGAGAGGACCGCCGCTGTTGCCACGGTCGATTCCTGCGTCTGTCTGAACTGTGTCGGGTATCGAGAAGTCGCTCTCCGTCTGTGTCGACCTGTTGACGCCGCTCACGATACCCTGTGTTATCGAGCCTTCGAGACCGAGCGGGTTGCCGATTGCGGCTACGGGTGTTCCTTGACGCGGGTTGCCGTCGGCGAGCGGCATGGGTTCGGCGTACTCGGGTACGTCTTCGACTTCGACGACAGCGAGGTCGGTGTAGACATCCGTGCCGACGACTTCACCGTGCCGCCAGTCCCCCTCGCTGAAACGTATCTCGACCTCTTCGATGTCGGTTACGACGTGCTGGTTCGTGACTATGTGCCCGTCGAAGTCGTAGACGAATCCCGAACCCTGTGACGCCTCGTCGGGTGAACCGCCTACGTGCACCGAAACGACGGAGCCGATGACCTCGTCGTACAGGTTGGCGTATGCGTCGCCCTCGGTGTACTCGACGTTCTGCAACGTCGGTTCGTCTGGTGTATTGCTCTCCGTCGGCGAGACGAAGCCCTGCACCGCTGTACCGACCATCAGACCGGCGAGTAGTAACGCCAAGAGCACCAGCGGCTTCTTAGACATTAACGGTAGTACGCGCGCGCGGATAATAAACCCCGGCATGATGAAATCCCGGCATAACTGACCGGAACCGCGCACTACCGCCGCCTCAGTACTCGGACGCGAACTCCACGAAGTTGCTGAGGAGACGCAGACCTGCGTCGCCGCTCTTCTCGGGATGGAACTGCGTTCCGACGACGTTGCCGCGTTCGTTCGCAACCACCGACGAGAAGCTGACGACCTCTTCGGCTGTGTGTCCGTACTCGGTGGCGGCGACCGTCGGTTCGTCGGCGTCGGCGTAGAAAGAGTGGACGAAGTAGAAGTACTCGCCGTCGACGCCCTCAACGACGGGATGGTCGCGCTCAACGCTCAGGGTGTTCCAGCCCATATGCGGAACCTTTCCGACTGTCTTCGGGAAACGTACGACGCGTCCTTCGACGAGACCGAGTCCCTCGACGGCGTCGTCGTCCTCGGTCTCTTCGCTCTCCGTCATCACCATCTGCATCCCGAGACAGACGCCCAAGAGCGGCGTGTCCTCCGCCGCGTCGACGAGCGCGCCACGTAGTTCGGACGCGCCCTCCATGCCTTCCTCGAACGCGCCGACGCCGGGAAGCACGAGCGCGTCGGCAGTCTCGATTTCGGCGGGTTCGTCGGTGACTTCGACGGTCGCGCCCGCTTTTTCGAGTCCGCGTGTAACGCTTCTCAGGTTACCGAGACCGTAGTCGACTATACGTACTTTCACGGTAGATACGGCGGCGGGTGCGCGCAAAAGGGTTACGTTGTGGGGGGAGTTAAGGGGGGAACGCGGTGGTACGGGGGGAGAATATAAACGTATCGAGCGTGTATCTACACGCACGAAGGAGCCCGATTAAACCACATTTGCTCCACCTCCATGGGCAACGGGCTCCTTCGAACTTTGCTTTGCTCCCTTTGAATACTTTTTGGACGAGGAAAGACGAAGGACATGCGCGTGTCAGACATCGAACGCATGGGCGACTACGTAAGTTATATCCGCCGCGGAGTGGTATGTTTGAGGCATGTCCTCAGACAGAGTTATAGAGATACTGCGTAAGGCGTACAGCGACGAGATAGAGACCGTTATGAACTACCAGACGAACGCAATAGTCCTTGACGGCGTGCGCGCTGAGGAGATAAAGGAGAGCCTTCAGACGGACATTCAGGAAGAGCTAGGACACGCCGAACAGATAGGTCAGCGTCTGAAGCAGTTGGGTGCGCGTCCGCCGGGTTCGGAGGAGTTCGTGGCGCGTCAGGAGACGTTACAGCCGCCGGAGGACTCGACGGACGTGCTCGCCGTCATTCGGGGAGTGCTTGACGCCGAGAGAGACGCGATAGAGACGTACCGCGAACTCATAGAAGCCGCGGAGGAGGCGAACGACCCAGTGACGGAGGACCTCGCCGTGACGTTGCTCGCCGACGAGGAGGCGCACCGCACCGAGTTCGAAGGGTTCGAGAAGGAGTACAGCGACGGCTGAGAGAGGAAAGTATCAGACTGTAAGCTCTTTCGGGTAGTCGGTCAGGTTTTCGTAGCCGTCCTCGCGCACTACGACGAGGTCTTCGACACGCACACCGCCCACCTCGGGGACGTAGAGTCCGGGTTCGACCGTCACGACGTTTCCGGCTTCGAGTTCGTCGCCGCCCGTCGAGAGGCGCGGGTTTTCGTGTATCGAGAGACCGACTCCGTGTCCCGTCGAGTGTATGAAACCCGTGTCGTCGCCCGCCCGCACCGTACCGTATCCCGCTTCCTCGTAGATATCACAGACGGCGTTGTGTACGTCCTCGCCCGTGATTCCCGCGCTCGCGCCGCGCGAAAGGACACCGAAGGCGGCTTCCTGTGCCTCGACGGAGAGTTCGTACATCTCGCGTACACGTTCGGACGGTTCGCCGACGACGAATGTGCGTGTCATGTCGGCGAAGTACTTCGACTCGCCGCGCGGGAAGATATCGACGATAACCGGTTTGTCGGGACGGAGCGCGCCCTCGCCGCGCCAGTGCGGTTCCGCGCCTCTTTCGCCGCATGCGACGATTGTAGTGTCGAGCGAACACCGCTCGCGCACGAGAGCGACCTCTATCTCGGTCTTCACGCGTTCGGCTGTGAGTACGTCGCCGTCTTGGACGAGAACCTCGTCGCCTTCGCGTGTCGCGGCTTCGGCTTCTCGCAGGAGCGTCTCTGCGCGGCGCATCGCCTCCTCGTTCGCCTTCTGTGTCCGCCGCACGTTCTCGATTTCGTCGTCGTCCTTCACGGCGCGCGTCTCGCTCACGGGGTCTGCGACAGTCTCAACGCCGTATCCGCGTTCGCGTAGTTCGTCGGCGGTGTAGAGCGAGAAGTCGCGCGGTACGGCTAAACGGCGAACTTCGTAACCGTCAAGAAAAGAGGCGAGCGCGTCGACGCGCGCTTCGGGGTCGCCGCGTCTGTCGCCGTCCAGAAACTCGTTCGTGTTGCGCACCTCGTCGGCGTTCGATTCCTTCTTGGCGCGTCCGTACTCCAACGTTGAGACAAGAAGGACGGTCCGTCCGTCGACGCGCAGGAGGACGAAGTCGTCGGGCGCGTCGAAGTCCGAAAGGTAGTACAGGTTCTCGTCCTCGTCGTCGCCGACGTGGAGGTAGGCGTCGTATCCG
>JAQZDD010000388.1 GCA_028751055.1 Euryarchaeota archaeon Ods04
CTCGATACGCTCGGGCGGAACGTGCGTAACCTCGACGCCCGAAAGGAGACGTATGGGCGCGTCGTCCTTCGCGCGCTCGACACGTTCGATACAGTCCTGTACGTTGCTCGCGTCGGCGTGGTCGGTGACGCCGAGAATCTCAACGCCCTGTACCTCGGCACGGCGCGCGTGTTCGGCAGGAACGAGTTCGCCGTCGCTTGCGAAGGTGTGCGAATGGAGGTCTATCATGCCGGGCTTGTCTCTGTCTTCGGGCATTACTCCTCCTCCTCTCTCAGAACGTCGACGTAGACTGCGACGGCACGCAGAACGTCGTCCTTGTCGTCGTCGGTCTCGACCGTCACACGTCCGCTGCTCTCCCACCACGACCGTGGGTACTGCTTTTCGGGTTCGTACTCGGGTTCGTAGCCCACCTGCTTGGCGGCGTTAGCGACCTCCGCCGCGCTAGGACTGTCCACGGCGGCGTCCTTCGGTAGGCGTCGACCTTCCGAACGCGACTTAGACGAGTCGATATAGGCGGGCCAGATTATGAGTTCGGGCATATATCGGTGTATGCCGGGGTTCCTTAACCCGTTTTCGAAGACAGAACAAGAACCGTCGCAGGAAACAGGAACCAGTCGGGCGGCGGGCTATGGTAGACGGCTCCGAGGGGAACGGACGAGGAAGTTGAGCGGCGGGTTATGGTAGATGGTACCGAGGAAGACGGACTAAGAAGACGGAAGAGGGAGACGGACGAGAAAGACGAGATACTGTATTATCTTACCATCCTCTCTATCGGCGTCACCAGAATATCGCGCGCGCCCTCGCGCCGTACCGCGTTTATCGTCTCATAGACATCACCTTCTTCGACGACCGCATGCACGGCGACCATCGAGTCTTCGCCCTCGACACGCATCACGGTCGGTCCGCCCAAGCCGGGCATGGCGTCCTTCACGGCGTCGAGCGAGTCCTCAGGGACGTTCATCATGAGGTAGCGTCTGTCTTCCGCCTGCAAGACGCTTTCGAGTGCGGTTGCCAGTTCCTCTATCTTGTCGTCGTTCTCGTCCTCGGGGCGCGAGAAGAGACGCACCGACGATTCGAGAACCTCTGCCACTATCTCTAAGTTGTTGACTTCGAGCGTCGTACCCGTCGATGTGATATCGATTATTGCGTCCGCCATGCCCGCGTGCGGCGTGAGTTCCGTCGCGCCCGTGACCTTGATTATCTCCACATCGACCCCGTGCTCCTCAAAGAACCGGCGTGCGACGTTCGGGAACTCCGTGGCAACACGCCTACCCGCGAGTTCTTCGACGCTCGAAACTTCGTCCTCCTCGGGTGCGGCTAAGACGAGCCTGCATTCGCCGAAATGTAGGTCAAGATGGTCGACTAAGTCGACCTCTGCTTCGCGCGCTTGGTCGAGACCTGTGATTCCGACGTCCGCCGCGCCCTCTGCGACGTACTCGGGTATGTCGGCGGCGCGCGCGTACAGAACGTCTATGTCGGGGTCGACGGTGCGGGCGTATAGCTTCCTGTCCGCGCCGTTGAGTATCTCCAGACCCGCCTTCTCTAAGAGTTCGACAGTAGGGTCGTGGAGGCGTCCTTTGTTGGGTACGGCTACTCTCATTAGCGGGAATATTCCTTGC
>JAQZDD010000347.1 GCA_028751055.1 Euryarchaeota archaeon Ods04
GATGATTTCAGGTGCCATCGAGAGCGGCAGGAAGTCGTTCAGTCCGGGTATCACGAGCACGTTCTGCGGCTCCGTAATCTGTGTCGGTTCGGGCGTCTCGAATATGCTCAGATGCGCGATACGCAGGAGCAAGAAGAACGCGGCTATCATCACTATAGCCGCCGCCAAGACGCCTATGTTTCCGTAGATTCTCCAGAAACGTTTTGGCTTAGCCATACGGTCGACGAACTCGCGTCCCTTAAGCGTACGGAGCATCACGAGCGGACCTATCGCGCTCGCGTTGTACTTCTCGAAGAAGCCACGCTGGTCGAGGGCAAAGACGACTGCCCAGTACGCTACGAATCCAGCCAGTACCCATATCAGCATCGACATAGGACGAATATCCGCCCGAACCACAAAACCGTTTTTGTCGGGAGGTTAACATCTACACGACCATGACGACGACAGTACACACGACGGTACCGGACAAGGATACAGCCGAGAGTATGGCACGTCAACTCGTCGAGGAGCGTGTCGCGGCGTGCGTCAACTACCACGCCGTGTCGTCGGTCTACCGCTGGGAGGACGAGGTCGTCAAGGAGGACGAGTACGCGCTCGACGTGAAGACCGCTCTGGGGTACGAAGAGGTGCGCGAAAGAATCGAGGAACTGCATCCGTACGACGTTCCCGCCGTCCTGCGCGTCGAGACGGAGGCGAACGACGCGTACGGGGAGTGGGTGGAGGACTGTTCGGGCAGGTAGTCGACAACGAGGTTTCGGCTGTCGGGCGGTCGGGGCACAGATATATACGCCGCGCGCACCTTGAACGGGCATGACGAAGCCGAAGCTAGAAGCCACGCTCAACGGTCTCGACGCCGACACGGCTGAGTACGCACGCGCTGCCGAGGAGATGGGGTTCGACGGTCTCTGGAACCCCGAACTCGACTACGACTCGTTCATGCCGCTTCCGGTCGCCGCCGACCACACGGACGAGATAGAGATAGGTACGCGTATAGCGACGTCGTTCACGCGCTCACCGATGGTTCTCGCGTACACGGGATGGGACTTAGCGAAGCTCTCCGAAGGGCGTTTCGTGCTCGGTCTTGGTACACAGGTCAAGGCGCACAACGAGCGGCGTTTCAGCGTCGGATGGAGCGACCCGACACAGCGTCTCCGCGAGGTAGTCGAGTCGGTGCAGCATATCTGGGACTACTGGCAGGGCAGGACCGATAGCTTCGGCTACGAGGGCGACCACTACTCGTTCTCGCTGATGACGACGGCGTTCAACCCCGGTCCGCAGGAGCATCCCGACATACCAATCTACTTAGCCGCGGTCAACGAGGGCAACGTCAAGTTAGTCGGAGAACTCGCCGACGGCATCTGCCTCCACTCGTTCAACACGCCGAAGTACACCGAGGAGAAGATTATTCCTTGGTTAGAGGAGTCGGCAGAAGAACACGGCAGGTCGCTCGACGATATCGTGGTTTCGGCGAGTCCTTTCGTCGTGACGGGTGAGGACGAGAACGAGATGGACACAACGCGCGACGCCGTAAGGATGCGTATAGCCTTCTACGCGAGCACGCCGTCGTACAAGCCGGTCATGCAGACACACGGATGGGAGGAGACGGGCAGGGAACTCTGGAAGCTATCGCGCGAAGGCAAGTGGAACGAGATGATGAACTTAGTGACGGACGAGATGGTCTCGGAGTTCGCCGTCGAAACACCGCTCGACGAAGTGGCGGACGCAGTCTTGGACGAGTACGGCGAAGTAGCCGACCGTGTCGCGTTCGACATGCAGGCACCTTTCGAGGGACAGGAGTTCTGGCGCGACATCGCCGACAGCTGGAAAGCCTGAAGTCTGAAGCTTGAAGCCAGAGTTCGACGCCGGATTCTGAAGCCGAGTAGATTAAGTAGCTGACACACAAGTCGTCAGTTATGAGTGA
>JAQZDD010000257.1 GCA_028751055.1 Euryarchaeota archaeon Ods04
AAGAGAGATTCCTCACGGAGTAAGAACCTCCATACCAGAAGGCATGCTTCGCATGCCTCAAAATTCCTATCCTTCGTAATCGGGGTCGAACATGATAGCCGACATAGGACCGGGGTCGCCGTCCTCGACGACCTTGTAGTCGGAGAAGTCGTCCACACCTGCCTCCTTCAGGAGTTCCTCGTCGTAGAACGAGTTGCCCGAGCACTCGCCGGGGTTGCGCTTCAGGATTTCGAGGACTGCGTCCGACATGATTTCAGGTGTGCGCCAGTCCTTCTCGGTGCCTAAACCGAAGTACCGTGTCGCGCGCGTGTCGATTGCGGTTACGGGCCAGAACGAGTTACAGCCGATGTCGTGTCCCGCGAGTTCGCCGTCGAGCGAGAGCGTGATGAACGTCATGCCCATCTTCGACCACGCGTACGGTCCCTTTCCGGGCGACCGGTCGACCTTGACCGGCGGCGAGTTGGAGAGTATCCATCCTTCGTCCAGCTCCTTGAGATGCGGCAGGAAGGCGCGGTTTACGAGGTACGTGCCGCGTACGTTGACATCGGTCATCAGGTCGAAACGGTTGGGCGGCAGGTCTTCGACGTTGGCTATCTGTATCGCGCTCGCGTTGTTTATGACTATATCGACCTCGCCGAACTCGTCTATCGCTTCGTCGACCGCCGACTGTACGTTTTCGGGGTCGCGTACGTTCAACTGAATCGCGTGCGCGTCGACTCCTTTCTCCTCGCATGCTTCGGCTGTCTTGTGTATCGTGCCCTCCAAGTCGGAGTCGGAGTCGTCGACAGTCTTTCCGGTTGAGACGATGTTACAGCCGCAGTCGGCGAGGGCGAGCGCGAGTGCCTTACCGATGCCGCGTGTGGTTCCCGTGATGAAGGCTGTGCTACCCGTCAGATCGGGTTTTTCGAGTTCTGGCTTTGCCATGCCCTTACTGGGGCTTCCTGCGTTAAATATCCCGGCTATCGGCGGCGACCGCGCGCCGCTATGAGCGCGAGCACTACGAAGACGGCGACTACGGCGGCGACAGCCGTAAAGCCGGGCATGCCTTCGGGTTCGGTGTCATCGCCGGGTGCCGGTTCGTCACCATCTTCGGTCTCCATATCCTCGTCGGTCACGTCGTCTGCGTCGGCTTCCTCGTCTTCGACCGAGAACGTCACGGTCGTCTCGTCCGTCAGTCCCACGTCGTTGGTGACAGTCAGCGTAGCCTCGCCGTCTTCGTCCGCCTCGAACTCGACCGTCTCACCTTCATGCTCATCGCCGTCGACGTTCCAGACGTAACTCGTTATCTCGCCGTACCTGTCAGACGAAGCCGAACCGTCGAGGGTTACGGTACCGTCCTCGAAAGTCGTTTCTCCGGCGGCATCGGGTTCGGTCGAGGCTACGACAGCGAAGTCGGAGAATCCGGGCGTCTCAGCCGTGAGCGTCACGCCGTCGTCGGTATCGAACGAAGTGGTTTCGAGGGGCGTCCATCCTCCGTCCTCCTCGGCTTGCCTGACCACCACGAGGTCGTCGACAGGTATACCGGCCTCTTCGAGTACGCTCGGGTCGACGGTCATCCTGACAGTACCTTCCGAGTCACGCGCCTCCTGCGGAACCTCTACCGTGACGCGCTGGAGCGGCGTACCCGGCGCGTCGCCGAAGTCGCGCACCGAAACCGAAACCTCGCCGTCCGCCTCCGTGCCGAGTTCGACGGCTTCGACAGGTCCTGCGTCGAACTCAGCCATCGTTACGTCGTTGACGGTGGTTATCACCGAACTGAACGTCTCAGGTTCGAGCGGCTCGATATCGATACGCGGCTCTCTGTCGTCTTCATCTTCGTCATCCTCTGCGTCTCCAGTTCTGCCACTCCCTGCACCTACTTCCGGTGCGGTGTCTTCATCGAACGCGTCGGGGTGGAACGCCCGCGCCATCCTTTCGAGAGGCGTCGTGACACGCGGTCCTTCCTGCTGTATCAGGTTTTCGTCGACTACGAGTATCTGGTTCTCCTGCACCGCCGTCGTACTATCGTACAGTTCGTTTTCCGGCACACCGTCGTCGGTATCAAGGAGAACTATCCATTCGGGGTTCTGCTCCAGAACTATCTCAGCCTCGGTTTCGTCGCTGGGTATCTCGACGAAGCCCTCTAAGCCTGCTTCAGCGTAGACGTTCTCTCCACCAGCCGTCTCTATCATATCGCCTATGAACGTGCCTTCACCCGGAACGAACGCGCCTTCGCTGGGTATCCTGTACATCACAGCAGGACGTGGCTCGTCCTCGACAGCCGTCCTTACCGTGTCCACGTCCTCCCGCATCTCGTCTGCGACTTCCTGTGCTGCTTCACACTCGCCCACCTGTCTTCCAACCTCCTCGACCTTTCCGGCTATCTCCTCGAAACCGCTCGTCGGAGGGAACGAGTAGAACTGTATCCCCACGTCTTCGAGCGTGTCCTGCTGGTCGGGCGTCAGGAGCGCGCCTACCACGTGGTCGGGCTCCTGAGCGACGACCTGCTCGGGGAAGCTAGGGTCGAACGCGGAACCCACGTCGGCGAACTCTTTGACTCCGTCAAGGTACTGCAAGGAGTCTACGTTCGACACGCCCACTACCTTGTCCTGAGCCTCTATCTCCCAGACTGTCTGCGTCACGCTGGGTGCGAGAGTCACCACGCGCTCAGGCTCCTCTTCTATGACAGTCTCTCC
>JAQZDD010000122.1 GCA_028751055.1 Euryarchaeota archaeon Ods04
ACGTCCCAGCCACCTTCTACCTCCATGCCGTTCAGAACGGCGTCCTGTAGGAGTTCAGCGAGTGCCTTGTTGAAGTCGTCGGGTCCGGAGATTCTACGTCCGTTTCCTTTGGTCATATTATCGTCCCCCTATGACGGGATGCCCCGAGATACGTGCACTGTGACGGTCGTCCCGATGCCCCCCTCTACCGCCCTTCAGTCGGGGAAACAGTCCGTCCGCTTCGTCGTTAGTTCCCCGTCCGATTACCGACATCTTTCTCATGGTATACCTTGGTGTGCCAAGTGGTAAATGTTTCGCCTTGGGTATCCATGTGCTAATAGACAGAATAGGGTACATGAGGTGTCGATGCATGAGACTGCAGAATCCGCTAACGAACCTGCTTAGCAGCCGTCAGTCCGGCTTCAGTCGTTCTCGGTCTTCTTCACAGGCGAATCGCCTTCGAGAAGGAGGCTCGAACGTATGAGTTCGGCTGTCGCACGTCTGATACGTTCGGAGACGGCTTGGTCGGATATACCGTACATATTCGACATCTCGACGAGACTCGTTCTGCGCGGTATGTCGAAGTAGCCTGCGTCCAAGGCGTCCACCAACGTCCGCGCCTGCGTCGGTGTCATACCCATACGCGAGTTGCCCGACACCTCGATAGGGTTGTATATTCTCTGCACCTTTGTCCGAACATCGTTGTCGCCACAGTAAGAATGGAACTCGGAGAGGTCCTCACGTGTCCTGAAACGGACTCTGAAGTTCCATTCGTCTTTACTTCCTTCGGCGTCCAAGACCGCACCTTCCGAACGGAGAATCGACTGTATGAGTTCGTCCGCGTCTTCGTCCCATTCGAGACGGTAAAGCTTGCGCTCGTTCACATCATCTACGAGGACGACTTCGTACTCTATCCGCGAGCTTATGTTCTTCTCGAAAACCTCGATGTCGCCGGAAACCCATGCAAAGGGCATCACCTTACTGCCTATAGGAACGAGCTGCTCAACTACGACCTGTATATTAGGATCTAGACAGAGTAGCTGCCCAAGCTTGAAATCTTCCGGGCTTACGGAGAACTCTACGATTACCCCCATTACTCCCATATATGTCTGCTAGCGTAAACACCTTCCGGACGCCACCAGTAGGCTATTTGTGAACATATTGGTAACTTTGATTCATTACTGTTTACAGAGGGAGGGGACCGCGCGCATCTCTTGAAATAAGAACGGCTTACTCGGCATCTACATATAAACGGCTTGGGTTGGTAGGGGCGTTGATACATACGTGTACGTCCCTAACTACAGACCGGACGGGACAACCCGTGTGTAAGCACGATGGATATGCTTGGGGGAGTGTACCGAGACACGTAATGTGGGGACATTACGGCACGGCAAACCGTTCAGTACCTCTGCGAAACGCGCTGTCCGTGGAGTACGCCGGGGAGAGCGTACCACGGACTACCGTTTCATACGTCAGAGCGAATGGGGATGGAGTAAGAAACTCAGCCGTCGATGTTTTGCTGGAGATGTTCCTCTTCGACCGCGAGGCTTGACTTTACGAGCTGAGCCGTGGCACGTCTGATACGTTCCGAGACGGCTTGGTCGGAGACACCGTACCTCTCCGAAAGCTCGACTATACTCGTCTTACGAGGGATGTCGAAGTAGCCCGCCTCGTACGCGTCTACCAACGTCCGCGCCTGCGTCGCGGTCATCGTAGCCAGCGAACGTTCCGACAGACTCGACGGTCTGCCCATCTTCTTCACTTCTATACCGACGTCCTTATCTGTGCAGTGGCTGTAAAACGTCGAAATGTCCTTGTGCTCTTCGAACAGTACCCTGAAACTCCATCTCTCGTGGTTTCCTTCGACATCGAGAACTATGGCGTCGGAGAGAACCAGAGCCTGCACGAGTTCGTCCTGCATGTGGTTCCATTCGAAGCTGTAAAGCTTAGGTTGGTTTTCCGTGTCCTCGAAGATTAGCCTGCTATTCAGCCTCGGCTCTTCCGTGAACGTCTCCGTGTTGCCTGAAACCCACCAGAACGGCATCAGCGTCCCCCCCGTTGGAACCACTTTCTCGGCTCTTACCGAACTACCCCTACTCAAACCGAGAAGACGACCAAGCATGAATCCGTTCGAACTGACGCAGAACTCTACTTTTATCCCCATCGCTTCCCAATAGAACTGTTAGCTTAAACATTTTGCGAGATTTCTGCAGCCATATTCACCCAAAAGAGAATTAAGCTTAAAATACTGTCCGACATCATACCTGATATATTAGGTATGTCCAGCGACGTATAAACTGCTTGGACTGTTCGGGGTGTAGTTACATACGTCTGTGTCTCCAACTGTATAGAGGCGGAAAGCCGTGCTTACTCGGTCGAAAGAGCGACGTCGAGACACGCAGAACTGGGGACACGGAACGGCTTCCGTCATGTAGCCTCTGCGGAACGGATGCCCGTCCGCGCGCCTCGCCGGTAGACGGGGGGAATACCGGCAAGCAGAGCCGTTTCACGAGGTGCCGGACGGGCGTTCGGTTTCTATGAGGTCTAATTACGTTTCGGAGACGGAGAATTCGGTGACGGAAAACGACGGAACTTCAGTTTTCAGTTCCGTCTTCTGACTGCTACGAGAACCGCCAGTGCCACAAGAGCGGCGAGAGCGGTGAAGCCGGGTGCCTCTTCCTCAGGCGGTTCGTCGTCCTCTTCGTCATCTTCAACAGGCGGCTCTTCCCTTGCTTCTTCGAGTTCCTGCTGTAGCCTGTCGCGCTCCTCTTCGAGTTCGGTGACACGGTCACGTAGCTCTTCGTTCTGCCCCTCTAAGAGTGCTAACTCGTCCCTGATTTCGTTCAGACGTTCACGGAGCGTCTCCAGTTCGTCAGGTTCGAGTTCGCGGTCTTCGACTATCGTGAACGACCTCGTGTCTGTCGAGACGCCGTCGTCTACCCTGACCGTGTATGTACCGGTCGAGATGCCTTCGGTGCTGAACGTCGCCGACCATGTGCCGCCCGACCAGCTACGTATAGTCCTCACGTCGAACTCGGCGGCGTCAGGACCGTCGACTATCTCGACCACGAGGTCTGTGTCGGACGGGTTACGGTTTGTCGTGCCGCGCACGAGCACCGACTCGGTCTGCTCTATCGGCACTATGCCAGCAAGCTCAGGCTGTCCGCCGGGTACGATGTCGCGTACCGTCGAACGCGCGTCTGTTATACGGAAGTTCGTGGTACGCATCAGGTCGTCGCTACCCGCACGGTCGACCGTCGCAGCCCGGATTCGGCTCATCCTCTGTGCGCGCGTCCTGCCGTCGCCGTCGAACGAACGGACGTAGTCGGCGAACTGTTCGGTTGTACGTATCGAGACCGTGTTGCCCTGTGCGTCGGTCGCGCGTCCGTCGCCGAACTCACGGTCACGTCCGGGCGAGATGGCGAACGCCGTCACTTCGCCGCGTCTCATGCCGTCCAAGTCGATGTTGGTCGATATCGTGTTGCCGCTCGTCGTCCTGACGACCTCGGCACGCACGTCGCGGTCGCCGACGAAGCCGACGACTATCTCACGCGGACCTACCGAGGTTCCGCTGAAGAATACACGGTCGTTGTGTGCCACTTCGCCCGCGTAACTACGGATGTTGGCGACGAAAGCAGGCTCGTTGACACGTGTCGTGCTACGCGACGTGGTTAGACGGTTGAACTCGCTCGGCGATATGGTTCGCGGCGGAGGACTCGAAAGGTCGGCGGCGTCGACGACAGCGATACTGTACGTACCCGGGAACCTGAAGTTACGTCCGCCGTACTCCTCGTCGGAGAGGACGACGTTACGCGCCACCCACGTTCCGTCCGCGCGGACGGTCGTCGTGTCACGTCCGTTGAGCGGGAGTATCTCCCAGTCGTCGCGGTCACGTACGTACATAGCTACACGGCGCACGCCCGGCGAGGCGGTGCCGGACACGTCGATGCTCTGACCTGTCACGTACGTACCTGCGGCAAGGCTGTGGCTCAGGTCGCTGCGTTCGACTGTTAGGCTCCTGCTCTCTTCCTCGTCGCCTATACGGTTACGCGCCTGTTCGACAGAGTCGCCGCCGCGGAACAGCCTGACGGAGACGGAGCCGCGTTCCACGTGCGCCGTGTCTATGCCGCCGATAGCCGTGCCGCGGTCGGAGATACGTACGATGGCGTAAGCGAAGTTGCCGGTGCTTCCGACCTCACGCGTGTCGCCTATGAAACGGAAAACGTCGTCAGGGTCGCTCACGCCTCGAACCGACCTCATCGGAACGCCGACGGCGTAGTATTCACCCACCTCGCCGCCCCTGACCGTGAACCGTGCGGTCTCGCCCTGTGAAACCGTCGTCCTGTCGAACGTCAGTGACGGTCTGACCTCGTCTCCGACTGAGAGACGTATCCGGTCGGTAGCCCTGCCGAAGTCGAGGTCTTCGACACCTTCGACACGTATCTCGTGTGTGCCCGCTCTCAGGGTGTCAGGGTCGACAGCCCAGTAAGCCGTTGAG
>JAQZDD010000349.1 GCA_028751055.1 Euryarchaeota archaeon Ods04
AACCTACCCGAGGACGAGATGGAAGCAATAGTCGCGCACGAGTACAAACACGTCGCTTCGCACTACCCGCTCGTGCTCGGCTTCCTTTACGCTATTCTTCTCTGGACACCCGGCGTGGCACTGATACTTTCGGGTGTTGAACCCACTGCTCTGCAGGTGGGTGTCGGACTCTTCGTCTACTTCGCAGTCGCACGTGGCGTCTTCGCTCTCATAAGCCGTGTCTGGGAGAACCAAGCCGACGACTTCGCGTCGGAGGTTGCCTCGCCGCTCGCGCTGGCTTTCGCACTCAGCCGTCTTGTGCCCGAACACACGGTCGGCAACGAAACCGACTCTCTCTTGGCGAACTCCGTCCCCGAGATGTACGGCTCGCATCCGGTTCCGCGCAGACGCGTGTCGGAGCTTATCAAGCGTGCTGTTGAGGAAGAGGTGCAGACGGAAGTCTGAGGTAGACAGCAGGGACGGCGGAGACGGAAACTTAGACGGAACTGGCTCCGACGGCGTCGTCAGGGTTATTAGAAAGTCAGCACAAACTGACAGTAACAGCATGACCGCCAAAGAGAGATGGGTAGAAGCATGAACCCACGACGTATAGACTCCCTTTCCGACGAAGAGCGTGTCGACATAACCGACCGTTCGGCTGACGCTGACGTCGCGGACGACGTGCGTCCTATTGTCGAACGTGTACGCGACGAAGGCGACGACGCGCTCGTTGAGTTCACGCGCGAGTTCGACGGCGTCGACCTGACCGCCGACGACATGCGCGTCTCCGAGGACGAGATACGTGAGGCACGCGACGCGTGCGACGACGGCGTCCTTGACGCGGTAGAGAAAGCCGCCGAACGTATCAGGAAGTTCCACGAGAAACAGGTACGCGACGGCTGGAGCGAGAGCGAAGACGGCGTCGAGGTAGGACGGCGTTTCGTGCCGCTCGGTACGGCGGGCGCGTACGTCCCCGGCGGCGGCGCGGCGTACCCTTCGACCGCGCTGATGACCGTCATCCCCGCGAAGGTCGCGGGCGTCGACAGAGTCGTCGCGTGCACCCCGGCACCCGTGCCCGACGCGACTCTCGCCGCTCTCTCCGTCGCCGGAGCGGACGCCGTCTACCGTGTTGGCGGCGCGCAGGCTGTCGCGGGCATGGCTTACGGTACCGAGACCGTGGAAGCGGTTGACTCGGTCGTCGGACCGGGAAACGTCTACGTCACTGAGGCGAAGAGGCAGGTACGTGACGACGACAGGGTACGGATAGAGTTCCCGGCGGGACCGAGCGAGATACTCGTCGTCGCCGACTCGACGGCGGACGTTTCGAACGTCGCGGCGGACATGGTCGCGCAGATGGAGCACGACGCAGACGCCTCTGCTGTTCTTACAGCGACCGACGAACAGTTTGCACGCCGTGTCGCAGATGAGGTCGAACGTAGGACGCGCGAGTCGGAGCGACGCGAGACTGTAGAGGCGGCGCGGTGCGAGATACTCGTCGGCGACATTGATGCGTGCGTCGAGTTCACAAACGAGTACGCGCCCGAACACCTCAGCATCGTCACCGAAGACGACGACGCCGTTCTCGAAAGAATTCGCAACGCAGGCTCCGTCTTTCTGGGTACGTATACGCCCGTAGCGGCGGGCGACTACGCGACGGGCACCAACCATGTCCTTCCGACGGCAGGCGGCGCGCGTCTTCACGGCGGTCTGAGCGTCGACGACTTCGTGAAGACGACGACGTACCAACGCCTGACGCGTGAAGGCATCGAAGGTATCGCCGACACCGTGACGAAGCTCGCACGTGCCGAAGGCTTGGTGGAGCACGCGAGTTCCGTGGAGGAACGTCTCGAAAGGTCAGAACCGGAAGATTAGAGGGGCGAGAACGTCCGTTTGGTGTATGGAAAGAACCTACACCGCCGACGCCAC
>JAQZDD010000210.1 GCA_028751055.1 Euryarchaeota archaeon Ods04
ATGTTCTTCGAGACCCTCAAACCCGATTTGCTCCTGCGAATCTCCGAAGTGGCGGTCATGTTCACTGTGTGAGTTGTCGTATCTCAGTATCGTTCCTTGTCGTGTTCCGTACTGAAACCTATATTTGTACCCTTCCGGGTATTGTTCTGAATGCGGCACTTCGTATGCGGCTACCTCGACAAACGATCCATCTTTGAATTCTCTTTTTGAGCTTTTTATCTCTTTGCCCATTATTTTCACCTTTACTTGACAATTCGAATGGGCGTGCGGTATTTTTTCTTACGCTGGTTTCTATCCACACGCAGTCACCTGCCTTGGGTCGTGTTTTTTTGTATCCCATGTCCATACTACCTCCGTCCTTATCTGAGTTAGAATGCGTGCTGGTATATACTTTTGGGTATGATACAAAAGTAACAGAATCCACACATATTGATGCGAAAAGAGAGGCAACTCTCGAAAGAGAAGACACGAGCAAAGAATCAGCCTAAGGAGTCGCTCTAAAGTATCTCTTTCACAGTCCCGATACCCTTGCTCCTGCCTTCGCGGAAGACGAAACGCTGTCCTTCCTCGACGGCGTACGGACGGAACTTGAAACGCACACGTACGTCGTCCTTCTCTCCCGGCAGGACGTTGCCGTTCTCGGGTTCGAAGACCGTTGCTTCGGACGCCGTCTCAAGATGCACGACAGGCTCGTATCCCGAACGTATCCGTGTCGGATGGTTGAGCACCATTATTTCGGCGCGGAACTCACGTACGCTCTCGCGCGGTTCGGACGACAGCACCATGCCGCGTTTGACGTCCTCGTCGTCAACGTTCTTGAGCGCTATTCCGACGATGTTGCCTGACTTCGCACGGTCGACACGGTGGTAATGCATCTCGATGGAGCGCGCCTCGGCTTCGAGAAACTCTCCGTCCGCCGTCGGTCCTAAGAAGACGGTGTCGCCCTCCTCAACCGTGCCGCTCTTGACCGTGCCGCTCGCCACGGTGCCGACTCCGGTGACGTTGTACGTCCTGTCGACGTACATCTCGAACTCCTCGTCGGCGCCGTCGTGTGTCTCCGGCAGACGCGACAGGAGTTCGTCGAGGACGCCGAAGCCTTCGAGCGTCACCGCGCTCGTACGTACGACGGGAACGACGACGCCGTCTGGGAGACGTTCGACAGCCGTCTCGACGCCGTCTTGGTTGCGCGCGACGCTGTAAGGCACCTTTCCGACGTTGCGCAGGAGCTGTGCCACCTCGTCCTCGACCTCCTCGACGCGCTCCTGTGTGACGGCGTCCGTCTTAGTGACGGCGACTAACGTCGGCAGGTCTGTGGCGAGGAGGACGCCGAGATGCTCGCGCGTAACGCGTGTCGGTCCGTCGTCCGCCGCAACCGCAACCAGACCGTAGTCGAGCTTCTGCCCCACGATTCCGCGTATCGTGGTACGTAGCCACGGCTCGTGACCTACCGTGTCGACGAAGCTCACGAGGCGGTCGGCGTTGCTCACGACGTCCGACTTCTCGCGTTTCGAGAGCGGGTTGTTCATACGTACCGGTTCGCCGTCCTTGAAGCCGTAGACTCCGTACGACAGGTCTGCGGACAGCCCACGCTCTATCTCGTGTGGCTGTACGTCCAAGTAGGCGCGTGTCGCACCGTCACCGTCGTCCTCGCTACCTGTCACCAGCGTTCCAACCAGCGTGCTTTTGCCGTGGTCGACATGCCCCGCCGTTCCTACGACGATATGCTCCATCTCGTCGTACGTGTCCGCGACGGTAACGACGCCGACGTTTCCGCTGTCGACGTTGTAGGTCTCCACGTCGCGCAGAACAGCGTCGGCTTCGTCGGCGACGACCGACAGAACGTCCACGGTCTCGGCGTAGACTTCGTCCGAGACGCCCTTCAGACCACCGTCATCGGTGACGCCGACGACGTAGACGGCGATACCGTCACCTGTCAGTATCCTGTGACGCATCTGAGAAGCGAGCGACTCTAACCTACCACGTTCGAGATGCGTCTCGGATTCGAGACGCTCTTTGAACTCGATGTTCTCGCGCTCCCCTCCCTCGACGAGCCTCGAAAGTTCAGAAGGCGGCATTCTTTCCCTTGGGGGTTCCCCTTTCGTTCTTCACCGCAGTAGGGATTTCGTCATCTGTTGACAAAAGCCTTCCGTCGAACCGTATATGTATCAGCATCAGTCTTCCACGACTTCGTCGCGTGCCCTCTGGACGGCTTCGTGGTACGCCTCCCGGCGTTCGTTTAGCTGTTCCTGCATCCGTCTCAGGTCGTCAAGGAGCGCGCCCGCTATCTCGTCCGGCACTTCGACCTTGCGCGCTATGCCCCAGTCGTCGACGGGGAGCGACATCATACCCGCTCCTAAGTCGTACTTCGGCGAGTAGCCGTCGATGCCGCGTGTCTCCACGGCAATCTCGGCGACGCCGTCGCGCGGTTCGGCACGTACGTGCACCTCCTCAACGTTTCCACGTCCGTCCTCGCGGTCGAAGACGTACTCTTCGGTCTCGCTGACTTTCGGCGCGCCCTCCTCAGCGAGTATCTCGCGCGCACGCAGTATTATACGTTTGTCGTCCTCGAAGACACGCCTTTCGTCGTCGGTCATCTCGTCGGCTATCTCGTCACGTATCTCCGCGAGGTCGTCTTCGAGACGTTCGACAGCCTCGTCGGGGAGCGCGAACGTCTCGGAGTCTCCGTTCGACCTGACGTACTTCTCCACGTCGAGGACGAGCATGCCGTCCTCTGTCAGACCTCCGAGTTCGCCCGCTCTTTCGCCGTCGTCGTCTGTACTCTCGGACTCGAACTTCCACCTCACGTACGCGTTGAACGCGTTCCTGTACGCACCGAGCCTGACGACGCCTTCGTCGGTCTCGTATCTGTATTCGTACTCTCGCAACTTGTGCGCCGTATGTTCTTAACTGACTTATCTCTGACGGCGGTAGTGCCGGATTCAACTGAGTCAGCCGTGCGACGAGCGTCTGACGTAGGCTTATACGTCATGGGTCTGTACGCCCGAGTAATGACCACGAAACGGGGAGACTCGATAGAGAGACTCGAAAACGAGATGGAGAAGCTCAAACAACAGATAGAGCATAATCCCGACGAGGACGCCATGCTCAACCTTGCGAGGAAGATACGCGGTGACCACGAGACGGTGCGCGAAGCCCTGCAGTACGC
>JAQZDD010000344.1 GCA_028751055.1 Euryarchaeota archaeon Ods04
CATAGACGTAGACTACGTCGAGCGTATCGTCGTGGAAAGCGACGTACTCGCGCCCCTCTGCTTCGACCGACGCCACCTTCTCGTCGAGCACAGCGGCGTTCGAGAACGCAACGGCGGCGTCGCCGTCACGGACGCAGGTGAAGACCTTCTTGGGATGAAACCGGTCGTTCTCGTTCAGGACGGGAAAGCTCAGGTCCTCGTCGGCGTAGTAGCCCGTCGTCGGGTTGTACCCGCCGTAAGGGTCGTCGTTGTAGTTGCGCGAGAAGCCCGTCTGCTCCGAGAGAACCTCGGTGTCTGGGTACGCATCGCGCCAGTCGCCCCAGTCCGCCCAGACGAGACGGAACTCCTGAAGACCGTTACCCGTGTGCGGACCGGCTATCGACGCGCCGGGTATCTGTCCCCACCACGAGTTGGTCGCACGGTCGTACATGACCAAGTTCGAGTTGACGAGCTGTCCCGAGACGCCGAACTCCGCATCGCCGCGCTCGAAGCCCATCGCCGTCCCCGTGAGAGGGCAGTACGTGACGGCGACGTTGTCGCCCGCGACGGTGTCGTTGACTATCTCGTGCCAGACCAGGACGTTCTGCGGGTAGGCGCGCGCCACTCCGTCGCGCACCAGACCGAAGACGGGGTCGCCGTCGTCGAGAGGCGTTTCGTCAGGCGAGACAAAGACGGGGTCGTCTATCGACGGTATGCCGTCCTGTGACGCGCCGCGGAGCGTCTCGTCGGCGTAGTCGGCGAGCGGCAAGCCCGCACGGTGCGGCTCGCGTACGGGTATGCCGCCTTCACCGACTTCGCCCTCGCCGCCCGGTTCGGCACCCGCGCCGAGACATCCTGCGAGCGCGACTCCCGAGAGCGAAAGGAATGCGCGTCTTGTTACCATGGGGGGAGATAAGTCGTAGTGCTGTATAACCGTTGGTCGGCTCTGCGCTGAGCGGACACAGTCGCCCGTACGTCCGCATCACAACCCCTTTGACGCGTCCGTGACGAGAATGAACCACAGAGATAGAATACACATGGCTGTCCATCCCATCGACTACCGTTACGGAACAGAGGAGATGCGCTCCGTCTGGACGGAGGAGAACAAGCTACGCAAGATGCTCGACGTGGAGGTCGCGCTGGCGCGCGCCGAGGAGAAGACTGGCGAGATACCCGAAGGCGTCGCCGACGAGATAGAGAACGTGGCGGAGGACGTTACGTTAGACCGCGTCAAGGAGATAGAGGCGGAGATACACCACGACGTGATGGCTATCGTGCGCGCAGTCGAAGAGCAGTGCGACGACGAGAGCGACGCCGGAGAGTACGTCCATTTCGGCGCGACGTCGAACGACATCATCGACACAGCCGACGCGTTGCGCCTGCGCGAGTCATGCGACATCTTGGAAGACAGGCTAAAGGAGTTACGCGGCGCGCTCGTCGAGAAGGCGGACGCGCACAAAGAGACGGTCTGCGCCGGACGCACGCACGGACAGATAGGCGTGCCGACGACGTGGGGACACAAGTTCGCCGTCTGGGCTTCGGAGGTCGACCGGCATCTTGACCGTCTCGAAGGCGTGCGCGAACGTGTCGAAGTCGGACAGATGTCGGGTGCGGTCGGGACTCAGGCTTCGTTCGGCGAAAATGCGCGCGAAATCTCGCGTCTTGCGATGGAGCACCTTGACCTGCGCGAGGAGGAGATATCGACGCAGGTGATAGCACGCGACAGGCACGCCGAGTACGTCTCGTGGTTAGCGAACGTCGTCACGACGCTCGATAAAGTCTGCACCAACGTCCGTAACATGCAGCGCACCGAGATTGCGGAGGTCGAGGAGGGCTTCGGCGCGCAACAGGTAGGGAGCAGTACGATGCCCCACAAACGCAACCCGGTCAAGAGCGAAAACGTCTGCGGACTCGCGCGTGTCGTACGCGGCTTCGCCGAGACACAGCTACAGAACAAC
>JAQZDD010000138.1 GCA_028751055.1 Euryarchaeota archaeon Ods04
CTTCGCCCGGAGCGGGATTTGAACCCGCGTCACAACCGTGACAGGGTTGTATGATGGGCCCCTACACCATCCGGGCTTGCATACTCTCGTAGCGCGACGGAAGGTATAACTCTTACTAAACTAAGGCACGTCAGGGATTCCTAACTCAGTTATACGGGGAGCGCGAATGCCGTCCATGGAGCTATCCGACGGAGACTACGCGCTCGTCGAGGAAGAACTAGGGCGTCCGCCGAACCGTGTCGAGGAGGCACTTTTCGTCAACCTCTGGAGCGAGCACTGCGCATACAGGTCGTCACGTCCCGCGCTCGCCGACCTGCCGACCGACGCCGAACAGGTCGTGATAGGACCGGGCGACGACGCCGCTGTCGTGGAGTTCGACGGCGATGGCGACCACGTCCTTGCGGTCGGCATGGAGAGCCACAACCACCCTTCGTACGTCGACCCCTACGACGGCGCGGCGACGGGTGTCGGAGGCATCGTGCGCGACATTCTCTCCATGGGCGCGCGTCCTATCGCTCTCCTTGACACCATCTACTTCGGCGAGTTCGAACGCGAGAAATCCAGATATCTCTTCGAGGGTGTCGTCGAAGGCATAGGCGACTACGGCAACTCGATAGGCGTACCGAACGTCGGCGGACAGACTTACTTCGACGAGTCGTACAACGGAAATCCGCTCGTCAACGTGACGTGCGTCGGCTTGGCGCGCGAGGACGAGATACTGACCGCCGACCTTCAGGAGGAAGGAAACACCCTCGTCCTCGTCGGCAACGCAAGCGGACGCGACGGCTTGGGCGGCGCGTCGTTCGCGTCCGAAGACCTGAGCGAGGACGCCGAGAGCGAGGACCGTCCTGCGGTGCAGGTCGGCGACCCCTACACTGAAAAGCTGCTCATAGACGCGACGCTCGAAATCCGTGACCACGTCGAAGCGGCGCGTGACCTTGGTGCCGCGGGACTCTCGGGCGCGTCTTCGGAGATGGCTGCTAAGGGCGACAAGGGCGTACGTCTCGACCTTGACGCCGTCCATCTGCGCGAGCCGCTCAACGCGCTCGAAATACTGTTGAGCGAGTCTCAGGAAAGGATGCTGTTCGAGGTGCGTCCCGAGAACGTCGAGCGCGTCCGTGAGATTGCCGAGAGGTACGACTTAGAGTCGAGCGTCGTCGGCGAGGTTACCGACGACCGTTTCGTCGCGGAGTACGGAGACGAGACCGTCGTCGACCTGCCTGCCGAGTTTCTCGCAGACGGCGCGCCCGTACACGACCTAGACCGCGACGAACCGGACGAGCGCGAACCGCCGACGCATTACGAAACGACGCACGAAGGTGTCGTCGACGCTCTCTCCGACCCGAACAACGCCTCGAAGGAGTGGGTCTACCGCCAGTACGACCATGAGGTACAGACGCGCACCGTCGTCAAGCCCGGCGACGACGCCGCTGTGCTCGACGTGGACGGCAAAGGTCTCGCGCTCTCTGCGGGATGCGACTCGGAGCGTGTCTCGGCGCGCCCGTACACGGGTGGATACGAGACGGTCGTCGAGAACGTTGCCAACCTCGCAGCGAAGGGCGCGCGTCCTATCGCCCTCGTGAACTGTCTCAACTTCGGCAACCCCGAACGCGCTGAGATATACGGCGAGTTCCGCGACGCTGTCGAGGGAATGGGAGACGCCGCGGAAGACTTGGACGTGCCCGTCGTCGGCGGAAACGTCTCTCTCTACAACGAGAGCGAGGAGTTCGGCACCGCCGTCAATCCGACACCGAGCGTCGCTGTTCTCGGCGTCGCCGAGTCGCCTGACGCGCCACGTGCCGCTCTCGACTCCGATGTCGACGCCGACAGCACGCTCCTTCTCTTAGACGCCGCCGACGAACCGTCCGCGCTCGCCGAGATGGCGGACGACATCGCCGCGAACGCTGAGGCGGCGCACGACGTTTCGACCGGTGGGCTTGCGGTTGCTCTCGCCGAGATGGTCGACGCAAGCGGCGTCAGCGCGACTGTCAAAGAGGACGCGCTCTTCGACGCAACACCCGGACGCGTCGTCGTCGCGGGCGACGAATCGGGTTTCGACGGCGCGTACGAAGCCGAGCGGATAGGAGAGACGACCGACAACGCCACACTGACGCTGAACGTCGGCGGCGAGACGTTTGAACTCACGAAGGACGAGATAGACGAGGCGCGGTCGTCGCTTGAAGACGTTATGTAGAGTCGGACTGCACGTCCTTGACGAATCCCTGTATCCTTCTCGCTAACGTCTCGGAGTTCTCGACGTACATGAGCGAGCCGAGTTCTTCGCCGTCATGTGCTTTCAGGCTGACGGTACCGAGCCTATCACCTTTTCTGTCGTGTTCCACCGTACCAACGTCTTCGTACGGAACAGCGGTGTAGCTGTTCGCAGTCTCTATCTCGACGTGGTCGGAGTATATCTCGTACCGCCTGTTGTCGTAGTCCGAGTAGTACTTGTACGTCGTAAGACCGACGATACCAGCGAGCGTGCCGAGAGTAATGTAGCCGATATCTCCGCCACCGATGCCGAGATACCTGCCTCCGAAGAAGAGGACTAATCCGACAGGTACGGCGAGAAACAGCATGAAGAAGACGCCGAGGAGAACGCCTTTCGGTATGACTGCTTTCGCAACGGGTTCGGCTGTTTCGAGAGGTGTTCCTCCGCCCGCGCCCGACGCTTCCCTGAGACGTTCGTAGACACGTTCGGGTTCCTCGACGTACCTGAGACGCATCTCCTCCTGCACCCGCGAGTCGTCCTCGTCGTCGATGTCGTTGAGACGCACCGTCCCGACTCCGAGCGCGCGCTGTAACGTCGACCTTGTGAGGTGCACGTCTTCGAGGTCTTCGTACTCTATCTCGTTCGTGCTTCCGAAGATACCTTTGTACTCGACAACACGGTCGCTGTAGAGTTCGTAACGCCGGTTTCTGTAGTGTGCGACCGAGAGACCGACGGCGACGGCAACCGTAAGAACGAAGATGCCGCCGGGGACGAGCAGGAGCGGATGGACGCCTAAGCTCTCGAACCCCGCCGACGACAGGAGCGATAGCGTACGCTGTGGCGCGATGAAGAACAGTACGAGAGAGAAGACGGCGAGAACGACGCCCAGATACGAGGCACGCAGAAGAACCGCGGGCAGGACACGCACAGCAGGCGAGTCGAAGACCTCGGCTGTTCCTGTTCCCCGTACTCCCGACCGTTCCGTCCCGCTCTCGCTCCATCCCATAGGCTTGAGTCCTTCTCCGACAGACTAAATCTTACGGAGTCCGCAAGACTGTTGTACCCCATCGACGTACACGTTCCAGAACAGACATGGCATTCGGAAGGATGATGCTACTCGGCATACCGCTCCTCTTTGGGTTCGTGTTCGTCGCGGGAGGCACGCACACCTACGTCGCACAGACCGACGCGATAGAGGCGGCGGAACCCATCGAAGTTGAGGTGCTCGACACCGAAATAGAGCGCGAGCGACGCTCCAGCGACTCGGGTTCGCGGTACAAGTACACACCTGTCGTCGAGTACAGGTACATGGTAGACGGCGAGACGTACACCGACGACACCGTCTATCCGGCGGGTATATCACAGAGCCAGTCGTCGCGTTCCGCCGCCGAGCGCGAAATATCCGAGTACGTGCCCGGCGAGACGGCGGCGGGCTTCGCCGACCCCGACAACCCCGAGAACTCTTACCTCATCGACATGTCGCCGAGAGAGGTGGCGTTCAGAAGCAGCATCTTCGCAGTCGTCGGCTCTCTCGCGTTGCTCGTCGGTCTCGTTCTGAACTTCCGGTGGGCGGCGCGTATCGACAGGTAGCGGCTCACTACTCACGGACGCGAAACGTGGGTTATATGTCGTTAGAAACGCGACGCACATACATGAGCTTCGAAGAAGGCGACAAGGTCATCTTCAGGGACGACTACCACGAAAAGGACGGAGAAGAAGGCGAAATCGTACAGGTCAGCGAGACGATGTTCGGCGACGAAAGCTACACCGTCGAGGTCGAGGGCGAGACGATAGGCGGTCTTGGCGAAGACCAGTTAGAAGCTGTCGAGGAGTAGAGGCTTTTCGTTCCGACGTTCAGCTTTCCGCCGAGCCAGCACCTTCGTCAGCGTCAGACTCCTTCTCGACGCGGAATATCTCCGACGCCGAACGGAGGGTCTCGTAGTCCTCTGAGACTGCTGCGTCCTTGAGTGCCTCCGTCGGCGTCGACAGCATCTGGTTGACTATCGAGTTGGTCATGTCTTCGACTATCTCGCGCTCGCGTTCCGTAAGCGACCTCCCGCCCGTC
>JAQZDD010000096.1 GCA_028751055.1 Euryarchaeota archaeon Ods04
ATAGGCACGCGCGAGAGACGAAGACGTGAGGCGAGCACCGACGGTGGGAACCCCGAAACAGAGGCAGGGGCGGAGACTGAGACGGAGACAGGGGCGGTCGCCTCCGAAAGCGATGAAGACAGAGAGAAGGACGCTACGGAAAAAGACGAACGCACCTACCTCGGCGACCCGACAGAAATCGCGCTTTTCGTCGCCGCACAGAAAGCCGGCTTCGACCACGGCGAACTAAAGCAGGAGTATCCGCGTGTCGGCGAAGTAGAGTTCACGTCGGCGCGCAAGAGGATGACGACGGTGCACGAGACGCCCGAAGGCGGACACGTCGCCTACATGAAGGGCGCGCCCGAGACGGTCGTCGAACGGTGCGACCGCGAACTCGTAGACGGCGAAACAGCCGAGATGACCGACGAACGCAGGAAAGAGATACTCGAAAAGAACGAGGAGTTCGCCGAGGACGCGCTCCGTGTCATGGGCTTCGCGTACAAGCCGGACGCACCCGCGGAGGCGACCGAGGATGTCGAGAACGGCATGGTATTTCTCGGGTTGCAGGGCATGCTCGACCCTCCGCGTCCCGAGGTGCCCGACGCGCTCGCAGGCTGTCTCGACGCAGGCATAAACGTCGTCATGATTACGGGCGACAACGCAGTGACGGCGCGCGCCGTTGGCAAGGAGGTCGGTCTGCGTTCTGCGACGGTCATCACGGGACCCGAACTCGAAGATATGTCCGACGAAGAACTCGCCGAGGTCGTCGGGGAAGTTGACATCTTCGCGCGCACGTCGCCCGAGCACAAGACACGTATACTCAAGACGCTCCAGTCGAAGGGGCACATCGTCGCCATGACGGGCGACGGCGTAAACGACGCGCCCGCTGTCAAGAACGCCGACGTGGGCATAGCGATGGGGATACGCGGCACGGACGTGACGGAGCAGGCGTCCGACATCGTTCTGTTAGACGACAACTTCGCCACGATACGCGACGCAGTACGCGAGGGACGCCGTATCTTCGACAACGTCCGTAAGTTCGTCAACTACCTTCTGTCAGGCAACGGCGGCGAAGTCACCATGATATTCACGGGGTCGATGGCTGGTCTCGGTCTCGTCATAACCCCGATACAGATACTCTGGATAAACGTCGTGACAGACGGCATACCCGCGCTCACGATGGGCGTCGACCCCGCGGCGGAAGACGTGATGGAGCGGAAGCCACGACCGCCCGAGGAGGGCGTCATCACCAAACGTATCGTGGCGTCTGTCGTCGGCATCGCCGTCTTCATGACCGTCTGCCTCCTGCCGCTCTTCACGCTCAACTTCTACGGCGAACTCGTGCCGGGCTACGACGTGACGGGCGCGGTGATAGGCTGGAGTCCGGGCTACGAGACGGGGAGGGAGCTTGCGCAGACGATGGTATTCACGGGGTTCGTCGTCTTCGAGATAGTCCGTATACAGGCGATACGGTACAGGTACGGTCTGGGACTCCTCTCGAACCGTTGGCTCGTCCTCGCCGTCGGCGTCGCCGTCGCCCTTCAGATGCTCGTGCTCTACACCGCAACAGGACAGCTTCTTTTCAGCGTCCAGCCCCTCGGTCTGGTGCACTGGGCGCAGATTGCCGTCGCGGCTGTCGCCTTCGCCGTGCTGATGGCTGTCTTCGTCGTGGTTCAGGACAGGTACTTCGAGAGGTACTGAAAGACGGTCGTCGGGCGCGGCGACACGGTTAACCGTCCGAGGGACGTATCTCAACCATGAACTGGCAGTGCCGTGTATACGGACACACGTGGCGACATCCGGGGGAGCACGAGGTGGTGCTCGTTGACGACGAGTTCCCCGCGTACCCGATGGAGTGTCAGGTATGTGACACGGAGGTCGTGATGGACGTTGAAGGAAGAAGACACGTCGACGTATCGACGGTTGAGGCATCAAGGGAGATTACGGTGCCGGAGTCTGTGACGAGTGTGGAAGTCGTGGAAGACACCGATACGGGAACTGTTGAGACAGGCGGGAAAGCGGAGGGCGACGGAGACGAAGCTAAGTGACGTTCTCAGTCTACCGATACGCCGACACTACCTGACTATCATCACGGGAACGGGCGCGCGTCTCACGACCTTCTCGGCTACGCTGCCCAAGAGAAACCTCTCCGCTCCCGTCCTGCAGTGGCTACCCATGACGACGCGGTCGACATCCTTCTCCTCGGCGTACTCCAAGATAACCTCGTCGGGTTCGCCGAACTCCAGTACGGTCTCGACCGAAACGCCGTGCTCCTCAGCCGTCTTACGCGCGTCGTCGAAGACCTTGTCCGCCTTCGCCTCTGCCTCGTCGCGCCACTCTCGCCAGTACTCGGTGGTGACGGAGCCGGGCGGCGCGCCGTCCTTGAACTTGGGACGCATCACGTCGATGAAGCTGGTTCCGGAGCCGATTGGGTCCATGACGTGGAGGACGAATATCTCGGCTTCCGGGTAGTCGGTGAGCGCGGTTTCGAGTGCCTTCTTCGATAGAGGCGAGCCTTCCGTGGGTACTAAAACCCGTTTCTGCATCAGTTTATCTCGACCTTCCGCGCCTTAGCCGACTCAACCTTCGGTATGGTTATCGAAAGCACACCGTCTTCGAGCTTAGCCTTCGCCGCGTCGCCCTCAACCTCGTCGGGCAGGCTCACCCTTCTCTGCATCGTCCTCGTGCTCCGTTCGCGTCGGACGTAGTTCTCGTCCTCTTCTTCCTCCGAGACGGTTCTCTCAGCCTCTATCCTGAGCGTGTGGTCGGTAACCTGCAGACTCACGTCGTCCTTCTCAAAGCCGGGCATGTCGACTATGATGTGGTACTCGTCGTCACGTTCGATTATGTCGACGGGCATCGTGTCGCCGTAGAACACCGAAACCGGCTCTCCTTCCCTGAACGACCGCGAAGCTTGCTCTATCTGCCTGTTCATTCTGTCGAACAGTCTTTCTATCTCTCTGAGTGCGGTAGTTTCTTCTGCCATGGTTATATCCAGCCTAAAAACGTCTTCCTGTGTCAAATAATCACACGGCTGTTTTCACCGACTGGGAGAAGCACACGACCGGACACGGCTGGAATAGACACGAGTACACGGCTATAATGCACACGACCGAACCGAGCTGACGAGTTAGACGGCTTCGAAAGTCAGGTATCTTCCTTCGTCGTGCTCGCCAACACCGAGACGTACCTCGTCGCCCATCTCGACCTCGTCACCCACGAACTGTCCCGTGAGACGTACGCCTTCGTCGAATCCGGCGACTACGACCGTGTACGGTGTTTCGCCCGAGAACGCCGGTATCGTGACGTGTATAGGCGTGTACGTCTCGACGGTCGCAGTCGTCGAAAGCTCCTGTTCCGACAGTTCGAGCGAACCGCATTCGGGACAGACGTCGCGCGGCGGAAGCGAGGACGCGCCGCAGTCGGCGCACGACAGGTAGAACGCATCGCCAGCCTCGACGGCGTCGAGTAGTTCGTTGAACCAAGAAGGCATCACGAACCACCCCCCGCACCCTCGGCTTGGAGGACGTGCACCGTCGTGCTCGCGCCGCTTCCGCCGACGTTGTGCGCCACCGCTGTCTCCGCGCCTTCGACCTGTGTCGGATGTTCGCCTTCTATCTGTTTCGCAAGTTCGACGACCTGCGCCACGCCCGTCGCACCGACGGGATGTCCCTTTGCTATGAGACCGCCCGACGTGTTGACGGGGATACGTCCGTCGGGTGCGGTTTCGCCCTCGACGGCGGCGTACGCGCCCTCGCCCCTCTCGAAGAAGCCGAGCGACTCGACGGCGAGTATCTCCGCTATCGTGAAACAGTCGTGAACCTCCGCGACGTCCACGTCTTCGGGTGCGACACCCGCGTGTTCGTACGCTCTTTCGGCGGCACGTTCAGCGGCGCGCGTCCTGCTGAGAACGTCGCGGTCTTGGAGAGCGAGAGACGCCGACGAAGCACCCGAACCGACGACGGAGGCTGGCGCGTCAAGTCCGTTTTCGTCGGCGTACTCGGGTGAGACGAGCAGTACCGCGCTCGCGCCGTCGGTGATGGGGCACGAGTCGAGCATTCCGACGGGCGGCGCGATAGGGCGCGCTTCGAGAACGTCGTCTACCGTGACGCCTTCCTGGTACTGCGCTATCGGGTTGTCGACGCCGTTCGCGCGGTTCTTGACGGTCACCTCGGCGAGTTCCTCACGCGTAACGCCGAACTCGTCCATGTAGTCACGTGCGATGAGCGCGAATATTCCGGGGAAGGTCAGACCGCACGAGTTCTCGTACTCGTTGTCGGCGGCGTTCGCAAGCGCGTCGGTCAGTCGTTCGATGCCCGTGGCGTGCATCATCTCGACGCCCGCGACGAGCGCGACGTCCGCAGTACCCGACTCGACCGCCTGAGCCGCCTCTCGGACAGCCCAGCCGGAGGAGGCGCACGCGCTCTCCGAACGCGTTGCTGGGACGCCGGTCGTGCCGAGGTAGTCGGCTGTCATGACCCCCATATGTCCTTGGTCGTCGGTGAGTTCGCCCATGAAGTTGCCGACGTGTATTCCGTCTATCTCAACCGGCGACACGTCCGCGTCTTCGAGCGCGCCGAGACACGCGTCGGTCAGGAGTTCGCGTGCCGACGACTCGGGATGCTTCCCGAACTTCGTGCTGTATGCTCCGGCTACGTTTACACGCATGGCTGTCAAAACAGCCGCGAGCCGCATAAAACTGTCCGGGGTTACCGACGAGTGAGAACGACGGACACCACGGAGTTCATATCCGTGTCAGTCCGAACGTCCCACTTCGCCCAGTTCGAGATATCTCGGGACGCTCACGCGTAACACCTTCTCGTCTTCGTATTCTTCTTCGGTCGCGTCGAACGAGAAACGGATGTCCAACGTGTCATCGACGGTGAATCCCGTCGATATCTCCTTGCTACGGAGTACGTACTCCTTCTCGTGCCTGCCCGCGTTCTTCATCCTGAGAGCGTCCTCGACGATACCGCTCTCCACGAGCGTGTCCATCCTTCTGTAGCTCGTAGACAGCGGCATGTCGCAGTCGTCGGCTATCTCCGAAACCGACTTCCGTTCGTCTGCGACCGACGCGATTATCGCGCGCGACTTGGGGTCGGCGAGTATTTCGAGTAGCCGCTGAGGCGACTCGGCGTGCATCACCGCTCACCCCCTCTGTTGTTTCGCGCTACTTCTCCCCCGTATCTTTCCTCCGCTTTTCCTCTACCAGTCTCGCGCTGACGCTGTCCGAAGGACGGCGTTCTACCCGACCCAACCCGTCGTACTTCACCGGCGTTGGGCACCTTTCTGCACGTTCCATTTACTCCCCAGTTCTGAAACATGACTGCCCTTTCCAGTTGGAACCCCTCACAGTTATACTTTTGGCTGGGCTAA
>JAQZDD010000403.1 GCA_028751055.1 Euryarchaeota archaeon Ods04
CAGGTCGTACGCCTCGCGCTCATGCCAGTTCGCGCCCTTGAAGATGCCCGAAACTGTCTGGACCGCAGGGTCGTCCTTGTCGGTCATCGCTACGACGTTCATCTCGTCGAAGTCCTCTCGGTCGTCCGTGATACGTCGGAGATGGTAGACGCTCTCGAAACGGTTCTCGTACTCGACGGCGGAGACAGAAGAGAGATGGTTGTATCCGTTCTGCTTGAGGACACGGACGACATCGTCAACTTGCGAAGGATTGACGACGAGAGCCGGCGCGTTCTGGTGCTCCTTTACGTCAAGTATCGCGTCGGGGAGTTGGTCGTCTACCGTCTCCTGTACCTCCTCGTGTCTGCGCGTCACGACGCTCATGTGTCGTCAGCCTCCGGCGATTCTGCGGGCGTCGTCTCGTTGACGCCCTCCTCTACACGAGCCTTGTCACGTACCTCTGGCGAGTGTGTATAGTTCATCACCATCGTCTCGGGGTCTAACTCCTCCTCGAAGAAGTCCGCCACCTCGTCGCGGTTCCAGTCCTGAAGCTCACGTATCTCGTACGGCTTGACCGTGACGGGCGACGACTCGCCGCGCTTGGTCTTCTCTTGTAGCTTCATGACGCCGTAAAGGAGAGCCTCGGGACGCGGCGGACACCCCGGAACGTGTATGTCGACCGGAGCGAAAGTTTCGAGTCCTTTAACGACGCAGTAGCCTTCCTGAAACGGACCGCCCGAAATCGTGCACGAACCCATTGAGACGACGAACTTCGGCTCGGGAATCTGGTCATAAAGTCTCTTTACGCGCGGCGCGAGTTTGGCGTTGATGGTGCCCGGCACTATCATCAGGTCCGCCTGACGCGGCGAGTTGCGGAACACACCCGCGCCGAAACGGTCCATGTCGTGCTTGATTGCGACGGTGTGCATCATCTCTATGCTACAGCAAGCGATGCCGAACTGGAACGGGAACATGCTCGAAGCACGCGCCCAGTTGAGCACCTTGTCTAAGCTCGTCGTCACTATCGGGAGCGAGCCGAACATCTCGCGTAGCTTCGAGTTCATCCGCGGGTCGACCTCGCCCTCGCGCCTTTCCGCTATACGTGTCTTGCTCGTGTCTAGCATCAGTTTTCACCTCCGGGGGTTGAGGCTGGTGTTGTGGACGCCACCGTCCGCGGCTTGAGCCACTCCATCGCGCCGTTGCGCCACGCCCAGCCGACGCCGACGAACAGGATGAAGATGAAGACGAAGGCTGGAAGTAGCGTCTCAGGTCTTTCGGCGAATATGACCGCCCACGGCAGTATCAGGACGACCTCCACGTCGAATATCAGGAACATCAGAGCCAGCATGTAGTACTGTATGTTGAAACGCAGGCGTGTGTCGCCCGTCGGCTGTTCGCCGCTCTCGTACGTTATCGACTTCTGCTTCTCCGGAACCGACGGACGCAGGAAACGGCTCAGTACGACGAACGACACGGGAATCGCCGCGGCTACGACGAGCATCGCCGCGACGGGTATCCAGTCACTCATCCTTGGCGCACCTAATCATGGATAGTTACGGTGTGCGA
>JAQZDD010000012.1 GCA_028751055.1 Euryarchaeota archaeon Ods04
AGAGCGGCGACAGGACGGTCGTCGCCCTCGACGACGTCGACGTCCGCGTCGAACGCGGCGAGTTTGTCTCTGTCATAGGTCCGAGCGGGAGCGGAAAGAGCACTATGCTCAACATCGTCGGCTTGCTTGACCGTCCTACCAGCGGAAGGGTAGTCGTCGGCGGCGTGGACGCTACCGACCTGACCGAGCGCGAACGCACTAATAAGCGGGGCGGTCTGATAGGCTTCGTCTTCCAGGACTTCTACCTCGTCCCGACTCTCACGGCGGAGGAGAACGTCCGTATGCCGACCGCCTTCCACGACGGCGGCGTCGAAGCCGGACGTGCGCGCCACCTCCTCGAAACCGTCGGCTTGGGAGACAGGGTTGACCACTACCCCGACGAACTCTCGGGCGGTCAGAAACAGCGCGTCGCAGTCGCGCGTTCGCTCGTCAACTCGCCCGATGTCCTCTTAGCCGACGAGCCGACGGGTAACTTGGACCTCGAAACCAGCGAACGCGTCTTGGAGGAGATAACAAAGGTGCGCGAGACGGGCGTCAGCGTCGTTGCTGTCACACACGACCCTATGGTCAACGACTACGCCGACCGCACCGTCGAACTCGTCGACGGCGAAATAAGGAAAGGTGAGGCAACCGCAGGAGGACTCGGAGATGAGCCGTAAGCCGAGCCTTACCCTCATGGCGACGCGCAACCTGACGCGGAACCGTTTCAGGTCGATTCTCGCGTGTGCCGGAATCGCAATAGGCGTCTTTGCGATAGCGACGCTCGGTATATTCGGAAACGTCCTCTCGGTCGAGGCGTCGGAGTCGATAGGCGAGATAGGGAGCGAGGTCATAGTGACGCCGAACGAGGACGAGGGCTTCACGTCACTCGCTCCGCGCGACGTCGAGGAGATAGAACGCGTCACGTCAGGCGTCGCCTCGGCGGCTATAATCACACAGGGGGGACTCGCCGCGAGCGGCGGCGAGACGACCGCCGCCACCTACTACGGAACCGACAGCCCCGGTGCTGTCTTCGAAGCCGAAGAGGGCAACATGGAGGCACACAGGAGCGGAGCGGTCGTCGGCGCGGGCGTCGCCGAAAGCCTGAACCTCCGCGTCGGCGACCGTGTCGACACAGAAGTCGGCTCCTACAGGGTCGTTGCTCTCCTCGAACAGCAGGACGGCGGAATTACACCCGTCGGACCCGACGAGTCCGTAATACTCCCCGAGTCGGCACTCGGCACGTCGGGCGGCTACGACCAGGTCATCGTCCGTGCCGAGTCGGGCGCGGAAGCAAGCCGCGTCGCCGATGAGATACGTGACCGCATCAACGTCCGTGAGGAACGTGTCGATGTCTTTGAGCTTTCTTCGATAGTCGAGGAGATAGACGAGTTCTTCTCACTCCTCAGCGGCTTTCTCGTAGGTCTCGGCGGCATATCGCTCGTCGTCGCCGGCGTAAGTATACTCAACGTCATGATGATGAGCGTCGTCGAACGCCGCGGTGAGATAGGCGTGATGCGCGCCGTCGGCGGACAGCGCGGCGACGTGATGCGTATAATCCTCGTCGAGGCACTCCTCCTTGGCGTCATCGGCTCCGTCGTCGGCGTCCTCCTCACGGCTATCGCCGTCACGGGTCTTTACGTCTTCACGCCCGTCTCATCAGCCGCCGTCGTGAACACGGGTACAGCCTTCTATCTCGGACTCGCTCTCGGCGTCGGTGTAACTGTCAGCGTACTGAGCGGCGTCTACCCGGCGTGGTCTGCTGCGAACGAGGACCCCGTGGACGCTATAAGAAGCTAAGAGAAATCAGTTTACTACCTTGCGAGACCGTTTTGTGAGCGGGACGAAGGCGGCTTCGGCGCGGAACGCCTCGTCCTCCTCTCTGCGTGCCCTCTTACCGGGTTCGGCACAGTCGACGACCTCGTTTCTGCGTCGCGCTTCGGGAACGACGGGTGCTTCGTGGTCTTCTATCATGTTCTATCAGTAACAACACGACCGGTCTACTTAAAGATTCCTCATCATCTTACATGTTAAATACGTTAACATATAGAAGGTATTTTTGGACATCTGTCGAAACAACAGCGCATGCACTTCCCGTTCTACTCGATGAGGTCGCGCGCGGCTTCCCTGTCGACGGTTCCCGACGCCGTCCGAGGTATCTCGTCGACGAAGACGTACGTACGTGGACGTTTGTGTCCCGCGAGTCTGTCGGCGCAGTGCTCCTTGATGCTGACCTTCTTGTCACCGTCTCGTGCGACGACGAGCGCGCAGACCTTCTCGCCCCAGTCGAGGTCTTCGACGCCAAGTACTGCGGCTTCCTTTACGCGCGGGTGTTCGAGGATGACGCTCGCTACCTCGTCGGGACTCACCTTCTCACCGCCCGTGATTATCGTGTCGTCCTTCCTCCCGACGACGTAAAGATGCCCCGACACGTCCTTGTAGCCGATGTCCCCTGTCTTGAGACCGTGTTCGCAGAAAGCGTCGCGTGTTGCCTCTGGTTCGCCGTAGTATCCGTCGGTCACCGTAGGTCCCGAGACGACGACTTCGCCCGTCTCCTCCGCACCCACGACCTCACCTTCGTCGACTATCCTCACGCGTGTCGTGACGAGCGGATGCCCGACCGACTCGGGACCGGCTTCGTCGAAGAGTGTACCCGGGGTTACGGTGGCTATCTGTGACGCCGTCTCGGTCATTCCGTACGTCGGAGATACCGTGATGCCCTCCTCGGCGGCGTCGCGTAGTAGCTCCTCGGTCGCTGGCGCGCCTCCAAGGAGGACGTACCTCAGGCTGTCGAGTTCGGAGGCTCTGCCTGTGTCGAGTATCCGTCTCAGCATCGTGGGAACCATGGACACCTGCGTGACTCCGTACTCGACGATGTTGTCGACCGTCTCCTTGGCGTCGAACCCCCCACCCTCCTGCACGACAGCCGTGGTTCCGTGGAGCGTCGAACGGAAGACGTGTGACAGACCGCCCATGTGGTACATCGGCAGACAGACGAGCCTTCTGTCGTCGGGGAGATGTCCGAGACGGAGAGCCGACGCCGTCGCACTCGACACGAAGTTGGCGTAGCTCAGACGCACGGGCTTCGAGTCGCCCTCCGTGCCCGACGTGAAAGGAATGCACGCCGTATCCAAGGGGGAACGTGGTAGGCGCGTGACGAATGCGTCGGAAGCCGTCGAGGGGTCGGTGTCGAGGCTCTCGACGCCGTCCGACTCGGCTTCGTCGACCGTGACGCGCGTCAAGCCTCCCGGTTCGGTCTTTACGGCGCCCCTCACTTTCTCCTCCGTCTCTGCCTCGCACACCACCGCCGAGACGTCCGCCGCGTCCAACCTTTCTTCGACTTCACTCGGCGTGAGACGTACATTTATCGGAACGAGAGGCGTGTTGAGGCGCGTCGAGGCGTGAACCAGCACGAAGAACTCAGTCCGAGTCTCCATTAAGACGCCGAGATGGTCGCCTTTGTCCACACCGAGGCGGCGGAGACTCGCCGCGAATCCGTCGACGCGCTTGTCGAGCGTCGCATAGTCGGTCGTTTCTCCGGTCTCGGCGTCGACGAGCGCGGTTCTCTCGGGCGTCGCCTCTACTCGGTGTGTCAGAGGGTCGTAGAGCTTATCCCGCATCCTTGACCTCCGGCTCTACGCCCGTTCCCGCGGTGTCCGTGAGACGTATCTTCCCGTCCTTGACCATGCCGCCCTCGTCGAGGTCTTCGCGTAGGAGCGCGCCCGTCCCGAGACCGCATGCCGTCTCGACGGGGACGCTCGCTGCTACGTGTGCCGCTGCCGTGCGTCCGACGGCGGTCTCGACCGTGTTGGAGACGACGGGAACGACGCTGTCCGCGCGCGCATCGACACAGACACGCCGTGCTTTCTCGATGCTACCGACGCCCATAGGCTTCACGACGACGTAGTCTGCGGCGTCTTCCTTGACTATATCTTCGACTGTTTGGCGTGCGAGGCTCTCGTCGAGAGCCACTTTTACGTCCGTCGTGTTTCTGAGCCTCGCGTGCGCTCTCAGGTCGTCGGGGTTGAGCGGCTGTTCGACGTACTCGAATGCATCGAGGTCGGAGACGCCCTCCGCGAACCGACGCGCGTCGTCGTACCTCCAAGAGCCGTTCGCGTCGGCACGGACACGTACGTCGAAGGCTTCGTCCGTCCTCCGAACGCGTTCGACATCCTCTCCGAGCTCGCGCGAACCGACCTTCAGCTTCACGGTCTCGTAGCCTTCGTCGACGTACTCGCCGACAGCCCGGACAGTCTCCTTGACGCCCGTGTCTCCGACGGTGGCGTTGACGTCTACGCACACCTCCTCGCGCGCTCCGCCCCCTCCGAGGTAGACGTACAGTGGCACGCCGCGCCGTCTGGCTTCGAGGTCGGCGGCAGCGAGGGAGACGGCGTAGGTCGCGGCTGGGGTTCTCTTTCCGTCCGTCTCTACGTCCTCGCCCCTGCCCTCCCTCTCCCCGACAAGCCTGCCGAGAACCGCCTCGCACTCATCGTACGTCTCCGTCCACGGGGGCAGGGGAGTCGCTTCGCCGTATCCTGTCTTTTCGCCGTCGGAGAGCCTGACCAAGAAGCCGTCACGCGTCTCAACCGTTCCGCGCGAACCCGAGAGCGGCTTCGTCAGCGTGAGAGAGAAGGGGACGCAGTCGACGCTGAGGCTTAGGTCCGACATCTTCTCAGTAGTGCCACGGGTAGTCGTCGTAGTCGGGTTCGCGGTCTTCAAGGAATGCGTCGCGTCCTTCCTTCGCCTCGTCGGTCATGTACGCGAGACGTGTCGCCTCGCCTGCGAAGACCTGCTGACCTACCATTCCGTCGGTGTCGAGGTTGAAGCCGTACTTCAGCATCCTCATCGCCGTCGGACTCTTCGAGTTTATCTCATCAGCCCAGTCGAGTGCGACGTTCTCTAGCTCCTCGTGGGGCACAGCCTCGTTGACCATACCCATCTCCGCAGCCTCCTCCGCCGAGTACGTCTTGCCGACGAAGAAGACCTCGCGCGCCTTCTTCTGCCCGACTTGGTGTGCGAGGTACGCGCTTCCGAAGCCGGAGTCGAAGCTTGCGACGTCGGGGTCGGTCTGTTTGAACTTGGCGTGCTCCTTGCTCGCCAAGGTCAGGTCACAGACGACGTGGAGCGAATGCCCGCCCCCGACAGCCCATCCCGGCACGACAGCGATTACGGGCTTGGGTATGTGTCGTATAAGACGCTGTACTTCGAGTATGTGCAGGCGTCCCGTCTTGGCGTCCTCGCTCTCGTCGCCGTCGTCCTCGGTGTATCCGTATCCCGAGTCACCTCTTACCGACTGGTCGCCGCCGGAGCAGAAAGCCCAGCCGCCGTCTTCGGCAGGTCCGTTTCCCGTGAGAATGACACAGCCAACATCGGTCTGCCTCTTGGCGTGGTCGAGCGCGTCGTAGACCTCGTCGACGGTACCCGGACGGAACGCGTTCCTCACCTCAGGTCTGTCGAACGCGACACGTACGGTGCCTTGGTCGACGGCACGGTGGTACGTGATGTCGTCGAAGCCTAGGTCGACAGGCTCCCACGCGTCGTCGTCGAATATCTCCGATACCATTAGGAGTAGTTCGGTGGCGTGTCACAAAACCCTCGTGTTTTACCGCGACAGAACGGCATCAGAGCCGACGGCGGAGTTCGTCACGTACCTCGTCCGTGAGGCGTTCACGTCTCTCGTGACTCCTCTCGGCGTCGGTGACAGCCTCAACGACGTCCGTACCGTCGGACGAGACGGCACGTTCGAACGCTTCGCGGAAGCCGTCGAGGCTGTCGACGCGTTCGAAGCCGATACCGTAGAGGTCGCCGGTCGGCTCGAAGTCGAGACCGTGTGGCGTCTTGAACTGCTGCGTGAAAGGAGGTTCGTGTTCCTCTATCGGAAGCATATGGAAGATACCGCCGCCGTCGTTGTTGACGAGGACGACGGTTGCGTCGACGCCGCATCTTTCGACGGCTAAGAGACCGTTCATGTCGTGGTAGTAGGCGAGGTCGCCTGTGACGAGTACGAGGTGGTCGTCGACGGCAGAACAGACGCCGAGCGCGGTGCTGGTCACGCCGTCTATGCCGCTCGCACCCCTGTTACCGAAGACATCCACGTCGGCTTCACGCGGCTCTCCGAATCTGTCGAGGTCGCGGACAGGCATGCTGTTCGAGACGAAGACGGTCGACGTTTCGGGGACGAGACGTGCGACCTCGTGGAGCACACCACCCTCGAAGTATGCGTGGTGCGACGCGAAGGCGTCCCAGTAGGACGACTCCACGGCGGCGATACGTTCCTCCCACGCGCCCGCCGGACGTTCGACCTTCTCGGCGACCGCGCGACAGAACGGGTTTGGGTCTGCGACGACGACCTCGTCCGACATGAAACACGCGTCGGTGTATCTGCCATCCTCGTCGACGGCTATCTGTCGAGCGTCGGAGTCTCGGAGGTAGTTCTTCAGCCTCTTCGATGTGGGCGCGCTGCCGAGTCTAAGAACTATCTCGGGCGGTTCAAGCAAGTCGACGTATGCGTCGTATCCGCCGAGAACGTCCGTCCGTCCGAAACGCAGACCTGAGAGAGGGTCTGCCGCGACCGCGAAGCCTGACGCCTCGGCGAAGGTGACGACTGCGTCGTCGTCGAGCGTGTCGGAAGGTCCTACGACTACGAGACCTGATGACGCGTCCTCTACCGTCCTCGCTACGTCTCCGAGGTCATCGACGTCGAGTCTCATACGTCCCTTCGTGGTCTCGACATAGCTCCTTCCGTCCGGACGTGCGAAAGTCTCATGTCCCGAACCGGGTACGCAGTCGGACGGTTCGGAGGGTTCGAGAGGCTTCCTGAAAGGGAAGTTGAGATGCACGGGTCCGCGCTCCGGCGTCGTCGACTCCGCGACGGCGCGGTTTACGGTGACGCGCAGCGACCTCAGCTTTCTTTCGTCGTTCTCCGGCTCAGCCACGTCCTTGTACCATCTGACAGCGTCGCCGTAGAGCTTCTCTTGGTCGACAGTCTGGTTCGCCGCCGTCTCCCTCAGTTCGGGCGGGCGGTCGGCTGTCAGGAGGAGAAGAGGCGTCCGTGACTCGTCAGCCTCCATGACGGCAGGATGAAGGTTCGCAGTAGCCGTCCCCGATGTACAGACGACGGGCGTGGGTCGCCCCGTTGCCTTACCTCTTCCGAGAGCGAAGAAAGCCGACGAACGCTCGTCGAGGTGCGAGTAGACCTGCACGTCGGGATGTTCCGAAAGGACGTACGTCAGGGGCGTAGAACGGCTCCCCGGTGAGACACAGGCGTCCGTCACACCGTTCCTCACGAGTTCGTCGACGACAGCCCACGCCCAGACGTAGTTGGCGTTCTCGTCAGGCGGTGTCAACCGTCTCACCTCGGGACTCTTCGAAGAGGTCGAGAACAGGCTCGTACTTTAGATGCACCTCGTCCCACTCGTCGTCGGGGTCGCTGTTACCGACGATTCCCGCACCCGCGAAAGCTGTTGCAGTCGAACCCTCTGCGACAGCCGAACGTAGCCCGACTGCGAAACAGCCGTCTCCGTAGCCGTCGACCCAGCCGACAGGCGCGGCGTACCAGCCTCTCTCGAAGCCCTCTGTCTCGCGTATCGTGCGGAGAGCCTCTTCGGGAGGAAAGCCGCCGACCGCGGGCGTCGGATGGAGCTTCTCCGCGACGGAGAGCACGTCAGGATTCCCACCGTCGGTTCGGCGGAGATGCGCACGTACCGGCGTCGTGAGATGCTGGACGTTTTCGAGCTTGAGTAGCTCGGTGCCGTCGGTCTCGACCGACTCTGAGAGAGGACGTAGCTGTTCGACCACGGTGTCGACGACGAGGCTGTGTTCGTGGAAGTCTTTGTCGCTCTCCCTGAGACGGGTGCCGAGTTCCTCGTCCTCGTCGGTGCTGTCGCCCCTCCCTATCGAGCCGGCTATCGCTTCTGTCTCCACTTTACGTCCCTTGACGGAGACGAGTCTCTCCGGCGACGCACCGAAGAAGCCCTTCTTTCCGTCGGGCGAAAACAGGAAGCTGTAGCAGTCGGGGAATCTTTCCGAGAGTCTCAGTACGTGTTCGTTTACGTCGACATCCTTGCTGAGACTTAGCTCCAGCGACTGCGAAAGGACAGCCTTCTCTATCTCACCCGTCTCTATACGTTCCAGAACCGCGTTCACCTGCCGCCTCCACTCGGGACGCGTAGTCGTGCGTTCGACGCCGCGGAGTTCGGGCGTCTTCTCGGTGTCGGGGATGTCGCCTTCTCCAGCCTCGGACAGCTTCTCGCGGAGTTCGTCCGTTCTGTCTTCGAGTTCGTCGGTGTCTACTCTGTCGCCGTAGGCGTTGACTGTGAGGTATACTCCTTCACCTCCCCGAGAGGATATCTGGTACTCGGGAAGGACGAACACTGCACACGGAAATCCTTCCCAGACACCCTCCGCTTCGTGTGTATCGTGGAACGAGAAGCCGCCGAAAACCCGAGGGCGTGCGCCCTCTGGTGCGTCGGCGTCCGTGTCGGTATCGGAGAAGAGCCGACGTACTGATTCCCTTACCTCCTCAAACCTGTCCTCGCCCTTGGCTACCACGGAGACGGCGTCCCCTTTTCCCGCGAAGACGGCACCGTCGCCGCTCCCTTTCCAGAGAAAAGTTGTGCTGTCTTCGGTCTCTGTGACGGACGGCGAACGGAGAAACGCGTCTACAGAAACGTCGTCCGTTTCGACGGAACGGCTCACGAGACGTGCCTCCGAAGCCTCACGCTGTAGGAGAGGGTCACCGTCGCAGTTGAGGGTACCCATTAAGGTATATCCGTGTTATGACCACTTGAGGCTGATTATACGTTGCTGTGTCAGCGTATCAGCACTGCTTCTCTCTGTGTCTCTCCGCTGTTCTATTCCGTGTCCTCATGTCGAAGCCTTATCCGTCGTCGGTCTCCGTCGCCCTCTTCTCGCGCTCCTGCGGCTCCAACGGCTGGCTCAGGTAGTTTATGGGTGACAGACCGCCTGACAACAGAGCCGCGGCGGTGAGGAGTGCCGCCGAAAGCACGGTAAACTCGTTGTCGGGATAGCCCGCAATCGACGCGCCGTAGTCGACCACGAAGACCGTGAAGAAGAACGAAACTATCGCCAGCACTATCATCACGACGAACGCGACAACAGCCTGTACAAGACCGACGAGTGCTTCGGTTACGGTTGTCATGCGAGTATTCGCAGACCACAACCACTAAACTCTTGTGCCCAACTTCGGGCGGATGTCAAGAGACGGGCTTTCGATAGGATGGTCGTAACGCAACCGGTCGGTTTGAGTTCTATCTCGACAGTTTCCTCACAACCCACGCCGTTCCGATACCGACGCCAGCAGCCATGAGTCCGGTGGCGCGGTTCATCTTGCCCGCGTAGAAGAAGATGGTGACGGCTACGGCTAAGGTTACGACTACGGCGATGAGAAAGACGGTCTCATCGGAGAGCCTGTTTCTGTCGTCGGTTTCGTCGCCTCTGTCAATCATGTCTCTTTCGTCGGTCAGACGTGCTCGTCAAGGAACTCTACCATCGTCGAGTACGCATCTATGCGGTTCTCTAACTTCGAGAATCCGTGTCCCTCGTCCTCGAATATCAGCTTCTCGACGGGCACGTCCTGCTCCGCCACCTTTTCAGCTATCTGCTCCGCCTCCTCGACGGGTACGCGCGGGTCGTTCGCGCCGTGCATGACGAGGAGCGGCGCGCGTATCCTGTCGGCGTTGTTCGTCGGGCTTATGCTTTCGAGGAACTCCCTGTCGTCTTCGAGCGAACCGTACTCCGCCTCGCGGAGTTCGCGCCGCCACTCGCCCGTGTTTTCGAGGAACGTCACGAAGTTTGCGATGCCCACCACGTCGATGCCCGCCGCCCAACGTTCGGGGTACTCGGCAAGGGATGCGAGAACCATGAAGCCGCCGTACGAACCCCCGTATGCGGCGATACGGTCGTTGTCGACGTCGTCACGTTCGGCGAGCCAGTCGAGTCCCGCACGTATGTCCTTTACCGAGTCCATCCGTTTGCGCACGTCGTCTAACTGCGTGTACTCCTTTCCGTATCCCGTCGAACCGCGGACGTTCGGCTCGAACAGCGCGTAGCCGTTCGCAAGGAGGTACTGCCTCAACCCCGAAAACGACGGGCGACGCTGGCTCTCGGGACCGCCGTGTATGTCGACTATGACCGGATAGGGCGGCTCCGCGCCGTCCCTGTCCCTGACTTCGGAGTCCGAGGGTGTCGTGAACAGCGCGGGCACGCTAAGACCGTCGAACGACTCGTAACGCACCGTCGTAGGCTCAACGAACGTCTCTCGTGGAATACCGGCTGTCGCGGCGTCGGTCCAACGCGTCGCCTCGCCCGTCTCGAACTCGACGACGTAGACGTTGGCGTTCTCCTTCCTGCGTGTGACCGTCACGGCGAATAAGTCGCCGTCAGGTCCGAAAGAGGTGCCGCCTGCGATGCTCTCGGGTATGTCGGGCGTCGGCAGTTCCTCCAACGAGCCGTCACGTAACTGAGCGGTGCGCAGGTCGGTGTACCCCTCGACGTTCCTGCCGTAGACGACGCGTCCCGTCTCGTCGTCGACGCTGACGCCGTCGATGTTGTAGCCTTCGTCTGCCGAACTTCGTTCGGCAGGCTCATCAGACGCAGTCTGATAACAGCCGTCGACGAGTTTCTCGACTTCTCCGCTCCGGAGGTCGAGACGCGCTAAGTAGAGCGTGTCCTCGCCTTCGCCCTCGTCTGTCACGAGGTAGAACGAGTCGCCGTCGGGCGACCAGTTGACGCTAGAGTACCGAACGTCGCCGTCGTGAGGCGTCACGTGCTCCATCTCGCCGCTCTCCACGTCAAGAACGTACAGGTCGTGGTCGAAGTTTGACCGCGCCTCCCTCACGGCGATACGTCCGTCGTCGGGCGACCACCCCACCGCGCTGTACCAGCCGTCGGTCTCGCAGACGAGGCGTGCGTCGTCGCCCGTCTCGTCGCGCGCCTGTGTGTAGATGTCGAAGACTCTTTCGTCGCGCCGGTTCGAAGCGAAGGCGAACCTCTCACCGTCGTGCGACCAGCCGCCCCAGCGGTGTTTCGCTTCGGGCATGTCGGTCAACGCCATGAGGTCGCTTCCGTCGGGTGCTACACGGAAGAACTGAGTGCGCTCGTTTCCGCCCTCGTCCATTCCGTAGATGAGTTCGTCGCGCTCGGGCGAGAACGACGCGAAAGAGACCGCCTCGTCGT
This sequence comes from Euryarchaeota archaeon Ods04, assembly GCA_028751055.1. GTDB lineage: Archaea > Halobacteriota > Halobacteria > Halobacteriales > Halorutilaceae > Halorutilus. The sequence goes on from JAQZDD010000012.1 coordinate 11,176, forward strand.
CGAAAGAGACCTGCGACTGCCAACTCATCGGTCCTTCAAGGTGCCAGACCTGCGCCACACCCGTC
>JAQZDD010000020.1 GCA_028751055.1 Euryarchaeota archaeon Ods04
CCTACAATCAGCCCGAACTCGCTGACCTGTACCATGTTGACGCTGCCGAGGAACGTGGTTTCGATGTCGAACTCCTGCCTGTCGATGAGGTAGAAGAAGATGACGAACTTAGCGGGCATGAGGACGAGAGCGGCGACTATCGCCTGCCACCAGAACTCAAGCAGGTCGCCGACCCCGAGTTCGAGGCTCACCGACACGAAGAAGACGAGTATGAAAAGGTCGGTGAGCGGACTGACACGTGCCTGAAGCTCCTTGCTGTACGGCATCTGTGCTATCGCTATACCCGCGAGGAAAGCACCCATCTCGATGGAGAGGTCGAGTTCCTGCGAGACCAAGAGGAAGAGAAAGACCCACGAGACGGAGACGAGGAAGAATATCTGTGTCTCACCCGCGATGCTCCGAAAGAGGGGCGGGAGGACGTAACGCGACGACAGAACGGCTACGGCACCGATGACGACGACGAGCACCAAGACGGTCACGAGTGTCGTCAGAACCTCGACGACAGAGTCAGGCTGTCCCGCGGCGAGTATAGCAAGGAGGATGACGACGACGATGTCCTGCACCAGAAGAACGCCTATGTCAAGCTTTCCGTGGAGCGATGTCGCCGTCCCCTTGTCGGTTAGCATCTTGATAATGACAGCGGTCGAGCTGTACATCACGGCAAGCCCGATTATGATTGCTTCGACGGCGGTGAATCCGAGGGCAAGGGCTGTCGCTGTGCCGACGAGAGCCACGAGTGCCATCTGAGGGAGCGATATTCTGACGACAGGGTCGAGTATGTGCCGAACGTCTTCGAGACGCATCTTGATACCGAGCAGGAAGAGGAGAAAAGCGAGACCGAGTTCCGCCATCGTCTCGGTGAGTTCGCCGGGCGACACGACACCGAGAACGGCAGGACCTAACAGCAGTCCCGTGACGATGTAGGCGATTATCGTGGGCTGTCCCGTCCGGACGGCGGCAAAGCCCATGATAGCTGCGGCTACGAGTATGACGACAAGGTCGGTCGCTAAGGCGACTTCAGTTACCATCTAATCTATACCGTCCCAAGATGTAGGCGTCGTCTAATGTATCTTTTTGCCGCATCTTCCTGCTCATAACGACGTAATATAGAAGGCAGGAGATGAACATATGGACGGTACCGAAGCCAACGACAGCCAAAACTTTATGATATGCGAACGGGAACATCGTTTTCGTTAGGCTACTTGGCAGTATTCCTTTTACCTGTTGTGGGCGGTGACCTCGCCTCGCAGAAGTTAAAAACTCCGGGCACATACCCCGTATCCACCTTGACACCACAAGAAACCGAAACCGTGTCCGACGCAAGAGACGGAGAGACCGACTTCGACGCCGTCGTCGTCGGTGCGGGCTTCTCGGGTATGTACATGTTACACCGCCTGCGCGAGATGGGTCTTTCGGCGCGAGTCTACGACAAGGCAGACGACGTCGGAGGAACTTGGTACTGGAACCGTTATCCGGGCGCGCGTTGCGACAGCGAGAGTCACATTTACTGCTACTCGTTCTCAGACGAACTCCTTGAGGACTGGGAGTGGAGCGAAAGGTATCCTGAGAGAGACGAGATACTGGAGTATCTTAACTTCGCCGCCGACCGTCTCGACCTTCGCCGCGACATCGAGTTCGGGACGGAGGTGGAGAGGGCGTCGTTCGACGAGGAGACGGGCACGTGGGAAATTAGTATCAAGAGCGAGGACGGCGACACGTCAACCGTTTCGAGCAGGTTCTTCATCACGGCAGTCGGCTGTCTTTCGGAGCCTTTCGTTCCTGACTTCGACGGCACCGAGAGCTTCGAGGGCGAGAGCTACCACACGGCGCGTTGGCCCAAGGACGGCGTCGAGTTCGACGGAAAGACCGTCGGCGTGATAGGCACGGGTTCGACCGGCATACAGACGATACCCGAAGTCGCCGAACGCGCCGAGCACCTTACGGTCTTCCAGAGGACTCCGAACTACGCGGTTCCGGCGCGGAACCGTCCTCTCGAACCCGGCGAGCTGGAGGAGATAAAGGAGAACTACGACGAAATCTGGGAGGACGCGCGTCACTCGTGGATAGGTATGCCGTTCGACAACGATGCCCACTCCGCCGTAGGTCTCTCGGACGACGAGGTCAAGGAGATTCTGGAGGAGCGGTGGCAGATGGGCGGATTCAGGTTTTTCCACGCGTTCGAGGACCTCGTCTTCAACGAGGATACGAACGAGAAGGTCACGGAGTTCCTGCGCCAAAAGATACGCGAGCAGGTTGACGACCCCAAGACCGCCGAGAAGCTCGTCCCGAAGAACCATCCGTACGCGTCGAAACGTCCACCGATGGACTACGGCGGCTACTACGAGACGTACAACCGCGATGACGTGTCTCTCGTCGACGTGGACGACGCGCCGATAGAGGAGATAACACCTGAAGGCGTACGTACGACGGACGCGGAGTACGAACTCGACGTTCTCGTCTTTGCGACGGGCTTCGACGCCATGACGGGTGCTTTGTTGGAGATGGATATACGGGGCAGAGACGGTCTGACGCTCGAAGAGAAATGGGCGGACGGTCCGCGTACCTACCTTGGTCTCGCGGTGCACGGCTTCCCCAACATGTTCACCATCACCGGTCCGCAGAGTCCGTCGGTGCTGACCAACATGCCGATGTCTATCGAACATCACGTCGACTGGATAGCCGACTGCGTCGGAAAGATGTTGGACGAGGATTACCGTATCGTCGAACCGACCGAGCAGGCTGAGACGGACTGGGTGAACCAGACCAACACATTAGCAGAAGGAATGGTACTCTCCGAAGCCAAATCGTGGTACAGAGGAGCGAACGTCCCGGGGAAGCCACGCACATTCATGCCTTTCCCCGGCGGTCTCGAAACCTACCGCCTCATCTGCGAACAGGTCGTGACGGACGGCTACGACGGCTTCGAGTTCGCCGACTGAGTCGGAGTCGGCTGACTCGTGCTGTTACCTGACTTCCGTGTCGGTTTCGTCGCCGTTTTCGGATTCCCGTTCCTCGGCGGTTCCCCTGAAGCCCACGTCGTCGGCGCGTGACTCGTGTACCTCGAAAGTTCCGTCAACGAACATCTCGCGGTCGTCTTCGTCGGTTCTGTCGTCGCGCTCAAAGACGTACAGGAAGAAGCCGAATATGGGCACGAAGAAAGAGATAGCCGCCCATATCTTCGGGTTCATCCCGTGTTCGGGCGCGTCAAGATAGACGTAGCTGGTGAGACTGACGAGAAGCACGACAAAAGAGAGTATCAAAACCGCTTCCAGCAGTGCTGTAATCACACATATACTACCGTCCGGAGAAACGTAAGCCTTCCGTGACCACAGTATTTCTGGACTTGGTAGGATGGCTTTGGAGTTCGGTTACGCTACGACGAGGTCGGGTTCGGCGAAAGGAATAAGTCATTACCACGATAATCATTATCGTAACAATGTTCTACAATCGGGAGGAAGAGCTTGAGGCTCTGCGGCAGGAGTACGACTCCGACAGCTTCAGCCTTGTAGTAGTCTACGGAAGGAGACGTATCGGAAAGACGGAACTCCTCAAGAAGTCCTGTGAGTCGCGCGACCATTTCTACCATCTCGTCCCTCAGGACTCCGAGACCGTGCAGAGGGGGCGGTTTGTCGAAGAACTCGCCGACCACACGGGTGAGAGAACGCCGCGCACCGACGACTGGCGCGACGCCTTCGACTACCTCGCCGAAACGCTCGAAAAGGATACGGTGGTCGTGTTGGACGAGCTACCGTACCTCGTCGAGTCGAGCGACTCCGTGCTCTCCGACCTACAGTGGCTCGTCGACGAGCGTCTCGACGATTCGGAGTCGACGCTCGTTCTCTGCGGCTCCAGCATCAGCGTCATGGAGTCCGAAGTAATGGGGCACGAAAGCCCGCTGTACGGACGCAGAACGGCTCAGATAGACGTTCAGCCGTTCACATTCGGAGAAGCCCTCGAAGCTATCGATTACGGCTTCGAAGACGCCGTTCGGTCATTCTCGGCGACGGGCGGAACGCCGATGTATCTCACAGCCTTCGACTACGACAAGAGTCTTAGCCAGAACCTCCTGGACAACCACCTCTCCAAGAACTCGGTTCTCCACAACGAACCCGAGTTCCTTCTCCGGACAGAACTCCGAAATCCGTCGCGGTATATGAGCGTCCTTGAAGCCGTGGCGACGGGTTACACGACGCCGAACGAGATATCGGGACGTACGGGGATAGACACAGGTCCCCTGTCACAGTATCTGCGGAAGCTCAGACGTCTCCGACTCATCGAACGTGAGATACCCGTGACGGCGGACAGAAAGAAGTCGAAGAGGTCGATATACCGTGTCGCCGACGAGTTTCTGCGTTTCTGGTTCCGGTTCGTCGAACCCAACCGTTCGGGAACGGAGCAGAATCCCGAACTCGTCTTGGAGAACGAGATACTGCCGAACCTTGACGGGTATGTTTCGGAGACCTTCGAGGACGTATGCCGTGAGGCAGTGTGGAAGCTGTCGGGTTCGGACGAACTCGACGGTTCGTACAGCAAGGTGGGACGTTGGTGGTACGGCGAAGACGAGATAGACATCGTGGGACTGGATAGTCAGAACTCCGCGGCTCTGTTCTGCGAATGCAAATGGACGGAGTCTCCCGTAGGGTTCGATGTGGCACGGAGTCTGGAGGAGAAAGCCGACGAGGTTAGGTGGCGTAACGGCGAACGTACGGAGGAGTTTGTCCTGTTCTCCAAGTCCGGATTCGAGGAAGGATTATCCGACAGACTTGGCAACCGGTGGCGACTGTACGGCTCGGAAAGTATCGAAGAGCTTTTTGAGAGCTAAACACACCGAACCTCCGGTTTCTTGGCGAGTTCTTCCTCCTCGAACTCGACGAGACAGAGTTTCCCTACTCTGTCATAGCGTCGTTTCCCTGTCGCACATCCTCGACAGTATCCTCTTCACTGTCGACACACGACATCTAAAACACGTTCGTCGTCGTTTCTGCCGGTCGTTTCCATCTTTTCCACCGAAGCCCCTAAATCCATCACCCCCGTACAAACGTGTGATGCTCGGTCACCTGCTTTTCATCGCGGTGCCGGAGTTCTTCAGCGGGCTAACGGAACGCCGGTACGTCAAACGTATCCACGACGAGAACCTCAAGAGGCTGAGGAACGGCGAACCCGTCTACTTGCCCGACGCGGGCGAGTACGAGGAAAGCCTGTCCGGTCGCACCCAAGAGTACCACGAATACATAAAGGAGGAGATACGGAGACACGGCGACAGGACACGAACCACGGATTCGGGAGCGGAGCTATACCGTCTGCCCGAAGACGCCCGTCACGACATCATGGAGACAACCGAGATGACATCAACGAAGCTCAAACAGCAGAACAGGAAGGTCTACATCGCCACCTTCGTCATCGGTATTCTCGTCTTTGGACCCATCATAAGCTTCATGTCGCTCGTTCTGTAGGCGACTCTGTTAGATGAGTCGCGGGAGTTGAGCGCGAGTATAAGCAGGGTTCGTAGTCCCGCCAAGAGCAAGATATCCTGAGCAAGTTACTGAGAAAGTGCTGCATGGTTCCATCCCACGTTCTGCCACGCATAGAGGTTTCGGCTGAACCACGTCGTTTCATCCTGTCAGGAACCTGAAAAGGAGATACAGAAAGACGGCGGTAGCGGCGGTGTTGAGCCAGCCTCCGAGGAAGAACCTGAGGACTGTGTCGTCCACGTACCTCTCCTTCGCCGAGACAGGTTCACGGCGCGCCGCGACGGAGGAGTCTGCGAAGACGCTCGGGCGGACGGGTGCCTCGGTCTTTCTGTCGCGTAACTCCGGCATGCTGAACCTGTCGTTTGAGTGTAGACGGTTCTCGTTGAGTGTCAAGGCTCCGTCGGCGGAGACGACTCCGACGCACGGCTTACACAGAGTCAGGTAGTGGTCGGTCATCGAGTAGGAGTCACCGTGGGCGACGAGTTCGGTGTGGTCGAACACGCCCCGACACCTCTCGCAGACGCTGTCCTCGGGACCGCGCATACGTGCGACTTCCTCGGATGCTCGTGTATCCGGAAAAAGTGAAGCCTTCGGACGCGAGTCGTTGAATCTGTTGTTGTCCGGGTGCTGTACGCCGTGACACGGACGGCAGAGAGTCACGAGGTTGTCAAGAGAGTCGGGACCTCCGTCGGACCTCGGCACCACGTGGTGAGCCTGCAGGGGTCCGCGGTTCTCGAAACAGCGTTGACAGCGGTAGCCGTCACGTCTGAGGGTTTCCTCCCTGAGCTGTTCCCAGCCGTCTCCGTAGCCATCCCAGTCAGAGGACACTGAGTGCCTCTCACACGTCCGCAGGATTAAGAGTTACGGGAGAGACGGCGTTCTCGCGTGACGCGGCTCCGGATGACGCGCTGTCGGTGGTCGCCGCGAACACCGCAAACGTCAATCTTGGTCTGTTCTGGCTGCACGAAGTCGCCGAAGCTACCGACGGGGGTGATGTCGACAGAAGACGTGCACGACGCTCGTCCGATAGGGGTTCCTTCAGGAGTTCTTCTGCTTCGTTCAGTTCTCTTGTCCGGACACGTCCCATACCGTAGGTTGGTATCATGGGTTAGAAGAAGATAGGTTCAGGCGGTGTTACAGATGCATTCGTGGCTCTCGCCCGCCAACTGTAGGACGTGCGTATGGACTGCTTCCACGAGTTCTAGCATCTTCTCGGCTCTTCGTTGGCTGGCTATTCCTTGACGGTAGTACGACTGTGACCGGTTATCCATCCAGAGTTCGGTCAGTCTGTCTCTGAGTTCTTCGTCGTAAAGCCCCGCGTCGTAGCTGCGTTCGTAGACCGTCTGGTGGTCGATGTACTCCTCCGGCTGTAGAAAACCGTTCTTCAGGAGGTAGAACTGGAGGGTACGTTCTATGGCACCGAAGGACGCTTCGATTACGACGGTGTAGTATCCGTTCTCCTCTCTCAGATGTTTCGCCGCTTTCAGCAGGCGGCACGCCTTTTTGAGCTGTAACATCCCTGCGCCGTCCACGTCGAGTCCGGTTTCTATCTCCGTTGCCTCGCGCTCGAACGCCGTCTCGGCTTCTCCAAGGAGGGTTTCGACATCACTGTTCTCCACCGAAGACCACCTCCTTGACCTCGTCAAGCTTGTCCGTGGAGTAGAGTTCTATTCCTTCCGTGAATATCTCCTGTAGCTTTCCGCCGTAGTTCTTTGCGCTCTCTACCGACTCCACGAGTAGCTGGATCTCGTACCGTTCCCCGTCGAAGGTCTCGTTTTCCACCTGCTGTCTAACGTCGTGTAGCACCCTCTTCGCCTCTGTCAGCTTGTGGTCAACGATTACCTGTATGTCTATGTCGCTGGCTCTGTCTGCTTCTCCCCTCGCCACGCTTCCGAAGAGTACGACGCCGACTATCTCTATCTCCGTCTCCTCCGCCCGCCTCAGGAAGTCTCCGACTGGCTTACGGAACTCCTCCTGCGGTATTCTGAGGAGGGGACTGGACGGTTTGTTGAACCGGGCTTTGTTCGCGCTTACGAGCTTCTTTCTTCCTTCGGTACGTGACTGTATCAGGTCGGCTTCTTCGAGCACCTTTATTGCCGTCTGTACCGTGTCGCCTCCGTGACCTGTTATTTCTCGTAGTTCCGTGATAGTGAACTCCGAATCCAAGTTCTGTAGGAAGAGCTGTAGTATGTCTTCCGTCGCTTGGTTTCTGAAGAGTCTCTCCTCTGGGAGTGGGAACTTCACGTATATCCCGCTCCCATCTATGGAGAACCCTTTTGTGGACTCGTCTGTTTTACTGACCATAGACAGTATTACTGACGAATACTTTTATATCTGCCCCTCCAGCTTGTTCAGCTTCTCCAGGACACCCTTCTCTTCGAGTTCGGCTAACCGTTCCACAACTCGTTGTTTCTCTTCGCGGTTCGTTTCGTTTTTCAGGCTGAGCGGGCGTCCGCAGGTTCGGCACTCGGAATGTTGAGACTGGTTCTCGGTGCCGCAGAACGGGCACTCAACGCTCTTCTCCTCTTCGTCGCCGCCGTCGAGTCCGTACTCGTCGCGGATGGCTTGGTTGACATCGTCGTTGTTGAGGTGGACGTAGACCTTAGCGCGGTCGCTTCCGGGCACCCAGCCTGCGAACTTGTTGAGCTGTTCGTAGCCCATACATGTCGATCCGGTGTGCGCGCGCCCGTACGGTATCAAGCGCGTATCCTTCTGCTTTATCTGGGTCTTTTCCTAGGTGGAGCATCCACTGTACCATATCCGTGCGGTGCTGGCGGTAGTCCACGAGTTGGCGTTCGTTGAGCTGTTCTTTCGTCGGCTCCGGAACCAGTTTCACGTCGTCGACTGCGTTCATCGTTGTCCTCCACGGCGCGGCGAACATGTAATGGGGATTACATTTTCACCGAATCGCCATACGGCTCCGTGATCCCGAATCATTTTAATTGTAATGGGTCTGCCCATGGTGCTTACCTCGGGTTAACTTGGACAGGAAAAATCGGAGACAGCGGCGGTTTTTGACTAGTCCCGCCAGGATTAACGGCAGAATGTCTATTAATCCTGAGCCACTCAGACAAAGTGTACCCATGGCAGACGTGAACGACATCCACGACTTCGACGGAACCTTCGAAGCCCAGCGCGAGAAGCTCGCTGAGATAGACATCGACGACCGCGACCGACGAGCTCTCGAGAGATTCATCGCGCGACGCATGAACCAGGTCAAGAAGCCCACCGTCATCAACAACCTCTCTTGCCTCATGGGGTGCTTGGAGAAGAGCGAAATAACGCTCGTTGACGCTGACAAGGAGGACATCGATATACTCCTCCTCGACCTCAGTGAGGGGACCTGTCCCTACCAGGACGAACCGCTCGCCGAGGGCACGCTCCGTAACTACCGGAAGGCACTCAAACGGTTCTACGAGCAGCAGGGCGTCGACTGGTACGACGACATTGAGATAGGCTCTCCAGTCGACCGTGACATCGACACCGACGAACTCCTCAACTCTGACGATATAGACGACCTCTTCGACGCCTGCACCAACCCGCGCGACCGCGCGATGCTCGCGCTCTTCGCCGACACGGGTCTCCGCATCGGCGCGCTCGGAACGCTGCGTATCAAGGACGTTGAACTCGTCGGGAAGGGCGGAAAGATCCACATCAACGAAGAAGCTGTTGGTACCAAGGGAGCCAAAGGACCTTTCCCAATCACGTGGTCTCGTGGCTACCTGGTCTCGTGGCTGAATTCGCATCCTGACCCAGAGAACGACGACGCGCCTCTCTTCCACGTCCTCGTCGACAGGAGCGACGTCGAAGGCAAGGCTCTCGCGGACAACTACATCCGGAACGTCTTCAAACGAGTCGCCAGACGA
>JAQZDD010000242.1 GCA_028751055.1 Euryarchaeota archaeon Ods04
CTGCGTCTCAGCGGTTTCGTCCGCGCCGATATCGTGCGGCACGGGGGAGTCAACCTCCAGACGGAGGTCGGTCACAGCCGAAATAGAGGCGGCGAGACGACAGACGATGGCGTGTCTGGTCGCCGAAAAGGTGCTCGACAGAACTTTACGTGTCGTATCTGTGGACGGACGCTCCGCGAGAAGACTTCCGAAGAGACTCGTGAGGTAGCGACGGGTAGGACCGTCTATTCCGACAGTCTCCTCCGTCCGCGCCGTCTGTACCGCCGCGCTCATCTCGCCGCCGAAGACGGGCGGGCTTCGTTCGGTTTCGGCGTACTGCTCGAAGAGGGGGACCGCTGTCGGCGGAAGTTCAAGCGCAAGAACGTCGGGGTCGACCTCCTCGACGGTTTTTCTCACACGGTAGACGCTCGCAGGGTGGTCGTGAACGACACCGACAAGCGTCAGGCTTCCGGTCGCACCCTCCGAGAAATACGAGACACGGCGGACGTACTCCCCCGTGGTACGAGGGTCGCATGCCGTCTCTGCGTCCCCCTTCGCGCCCCCGTCCGTGCCCTCCCTGTCTTCGCCCGTCCGACGAGGGGAGTCCATTCTTCAGACTGTTCCTAACGAGAGTTAGGAGGACAATTAGCATAAGCCTTGTCCTAAAAAAGCCCGAAACAGCGGTGAGGGAGCGTCTCAGTCCGAAGTTTCGTTCTGCTACACGCCGAGCCAGCTGTCCTTACTGATTGGATATCCGTTCTCGCGGCAGAACTTCGACGCGTGTCTGCGTACCGCACGCGAACTCGGAAGCTTCTCCTTCTCACGTATCTGTTCGACTATCCAGTCGGTGACCACCTCGACGCCTTCGTCGTGGTCGTCTGCGTCTATCTCCCTGAGTTCGCGGAGCGTCTTCTCGTACGTGTTCCGCTGAGACGTGTCGAACTCCGTGAGCGATACTGTGTCGACGGCTTCCGCGATACGTTTCATCGACGCGGCGACCGACGGACGCTGTACTCGCTCTCTGACGGCGGAAGGAGACTCGTATGTCTCAACCTCCGTGTCAGGTACGAGTTCCTTGACCGTGTACGTCTGTGCGACCGACTCGACTACACGGTCGCCGACCTCCTCTACAACCTCCGCGCCCGTCGCGGGAAAGTTTAGACCGACTAGTTCGTCCTCAAGCTCCTCCAGATCCCCTTCTTCTATCGGTGGCTCCTCACCCATACGTCTCCGCGCTTCGGACATGTCACGCTCCATCTGGCGTTTTTCGTCTCGAAGCCCTTTCTTGTCGCGGCTGTTCTTGTCGTCTGCCATCCTATGATGTATGAGACTCCGCGTGTATAACCGTATGGTTGGTTAGTCAGGCTACCGGTCGTCTCTCCTGCTTGTTGCTGAAAGCTTAACAACGAAGTCTTGCTGAAGACTTAATAACGACCGTTGTTTGGTGTACTATATGAGCAAAGAGCCGACCGGAACCAACATCGAGGGGGAGGCTCCGGACGCCGAACCGGTCGTCGAGACTGACGAGGCGACGATTACGGACGACGCCGAGCTTGAACGCACGCTCGGTCTCGCTGGCGGTCTCGCTATCGGCATAGGCACGATGATAGGCGCGGGTATCTTCGTCTTCCCCGGTCTTGCGGGTGGCGAGGTCGGGACTGCGGCGACCGCCTCTTTCGCGGTCGGCGGTGTGGTCGCGCTCTTGGTCGCTCTGCCCACGTCTGAACTCGCAACGGCGATGCCCAAGAGCGGCGGCGGATACTACTTCATCTCGCGCGGTCTCGGAACGCTCGCAGGCACGGTCGTCGGTCTCTCGCTCTGGCTCGGTCTCGTCTTTGCGACCGCGTTCTACCTCGTCGGTCTCGGCTTCTACGCGCTCGACGCGCTCGCGGAGGTCGGAATCACCATCGGTGCAAGCCCCGGCATCTTGGTCTCTTTCATCGCCGTCGTCGCGGGTATCGGCTTCACCGTCCTCAACGTCACCGGAACGGAGAACGCCGCGAAGCTCCAGAACGGCATCGTCGCGCTCCTGCTTTCGATGCTCGTGTTCTTCCTTGGCTTCGGACTTCTGGAGGCGTTCGGCTTCGTCGACGCCGGCACGCCGCCGGGCGAGGCAGCCGACGTCTGGCAGGCTGTGCCGATACTCTCGGTCGCCGCGCTCGTCTTCACGTCGTACCTCGGATTCGCGCAGGTCGCTACCGTCGCGGGTGAGATGAAGAACCCCGGCAGGAACCTCCCGCTTGCGATGATTGGCTCGGTTTTGATTGTCACGGTTCTGTACGTGCTGACTATCTTCGTGGCGACGGATATCTTCACGAAGGACAGGCTTCTGGAGGAAGGCGAGACGGCGATGGTAGAGGTCGGACGGCAGCTACTCGGGACGACGGGTGCTCTCGTCATCATCGTCGGTGGTCTTCTTGCGACGATGTCGTCCGCCAACGCCTCCATCCTCAGTACGTCGCGCGCAATCTACGGCGTCTCGAAGGACGCCCTCCTGCCGAAAGAGGCGAGCCGTATCAACCTGAAGTACGGAACGCCGCACGTCGCGCTCGGCATGGCAGGCGGACCTATCGTCGTCCTCGCGGCGACGCGTCAGGTTCGGCTTCTCGCGGAGGTAGCGTCTTTCCTGCACCTCGTCATGTACGGTCTAATCTGCGTCGCCCTCCTCGCCATACGCCGCGACGAACCCGAGTGGTACGACCCCGACTTCCGCGTGCCCGGCGGACCCGTGATACCCGTTCTCGGCGCGGCTGCGAGCTTCGGACTAATCGGATTCATGGACCGTCTGTCCATCGGTGTCGGAATCGTCGTCATCGTAGCGACGGCAGGATGGTACTTTTATTATGCTCGGGACTTGAAACTGAAGGGGGCACTATGACA
>JAQZDD010000173.1 GCA_028751055.1 Euryarchaeota archaeon Ods04
AGGAAGCAACCGCGCTGGCGAGTCGGTGGGCGAGGTGGCGGGCAGAAATCTCAAGAAGACCGTCTTGGAACTCGGAGGAAGCGACCCTCTCGTCGTCTTAGACGACGCCGACGTTGAGACAGCGGCGGAGACTGCGGCGCGAGCGCGCAACCTCAACTCGGGACAGTCGTGCATAGCGGCGAAACGTCATATCGTCCACGAGGACGTTTACGACGACTTCGTCGACGAGTTCGTCGGTGCTGTCGAAGAACTGAACGTCGGCGACCCGATGGACGACGAAACGGACATCGGTCCGCAGGCGCGCGACGACCTCCGCGACGAGTTACACGGACAGGTCGAGGCGAGCGTCGAAGCGGGTGCGACGGTCCTTACGGGCGGCGAACCACTCGACCGCGAAGGCTACTTCTACCCGCCTACCGTCCTCGTCGACGTACCCGAAGCATGCCCCGCATCGAACGAGGAGATGTTCGGACCCGTCGCCGCCGTATTCGAGGTCTCGGACGAGGACGAAGCCGTCGAGAAGGCGAACGACATCCGTTACGGTCTCGGCGCGAGCATCTGGACCGACGACTTGGAACGCGGCGAACGCCTGACACACCGTATCGACGCCGGAATGACCTTCGTCAACGAGTTTGTCAAGTCCGACCCGCGCCTGCCGTTCGGCGGCGTCAAGGAGTCGGGCTACGGACGCGAACTCGCCGAGGACGGCATCAAGGAGTTCACCAACCGTAAGACAGTCTGGTTGCAGGAGGCTGGCGAATGAAAGACAGAAACAGAACACAGGCGGACAGAAGGGGGACTGGAGAATGACGAAGACATCCGACCTGTTCGTACGGTGCCTCGAAAACGAGGACGTCGACCGCGTCTACGGCGTACCGGGAGAGGAGAACGAAGACCTCCTGTTCTCGTTGCGTGACTCCGATGTCGAGTTCGTTCCGACGCGGCACGAACAGGGCGCGGCGTTCATGGCTAACGTCCACGGACGCCTCACGGGTGACGCAGGCGTCTGCTTAGGCACGCTCGGTCCCGGTGCCACGAACCTCGTGACGGGTGTGGCGGACGCCAACTTGGACAAGGCACCCCTCGTAGCGGTCACAGGTCAGGGCGGCTTGGAACGTCTCCACAAGGAGAGCCACCAAGCCATAGACATCGTGAAGATGTTCGAACCCATCACGAAATGGAACGCGCAGATAACCGACCCCGACATAGTCAACGAGTCTGTCAGGAAGGCTTTCAAGGTCGCCGAGTACGAGAAGCCGGGTGCGACGCATCTCGAACTTCCCGAGGACGTAGCCGCCGAACAAGCAGAAGGCGAACCGCTCGGAACGCGCAGGGTACGTCGTCCCAACCCCGACATTCCGTCGGTTGAGGAGGTTGCCGAAAAGATAGACGACGCCGACAGACCGCTCATCATAACCGGAAACGGTGCTGTGCGAACCGCCGCGTCGCGCGAACTACGTGAACTCGTCGAGACGTGCGACATACCCGTCGCCTCGACGTACATGGGCAAGGGCGCTGTCTCGGACGCCGAACCCTACTCACTCATGACGCTCGACTCGGGCGACCACGAGGAGGCGTCGAGTGCGATACGAGACTCCGACCTCGTCATCACGGTCGGCTACGACATCGCCGAACACGACCCTGCAGGCTGGAACCCGCGTTCAGCGACGCCTATCGTGCACATAGACAGCGAACCCGCCGAGGTCTACGAGCAGTACGACCCCGACGTTGAGGTCGTCTCCGACATACCCGCCGCTCTGAGGGCGTTGACTGAGAAGTGCGAGGATATAGGCGTCGTCGGATGCGACGAGGACTGTGTCGACTGGTACGCCGACCTGCGCGAGCATATCGTCAAGGACGTGACCGAGGTCGACGAGAAGCACTCTGTCCGCGGCGCGCTTCCAGTCCTGCGCGAGGTTCTCGCGGACGACGACGTGCTCATCTCGGATGTCGGAAGCCACAAGATGGCGATAGCGCAGAACTACCCGACGTACGAGCCTAACACCTGCATAATCTCGAACGGTCTCGCGTCGATGGGTATCGCCGTCCCGGGTGCCGTCTCCGCCGACGCCGCGGTAGACTCTAACGTCGTCGCTGCGACGGGAGACGGCGGCTTCCTGATGAACGGAGCGGAGATAGAGACGGCGACACGTCTCGGATGCTCCTTCACCGTCATCGTCTTCAACGACAACGACTACGGTCTAATCTCCGAGAAACAGGCGGACCACCGCAACGAGTCGTTCGGCACGGGGCTGACGAACCCTGACTTCGAGAAGTTCGCAGAGAGCTTCGGTGTCGAAGGCAAGACTGTCGACGACTGGTCGGAGCTAAGAGACGTTCTGGAAAAGAGCGTGAAACACGACGGCGTCAGCCTCGTAGAGGTGCCCGTCGAGTAGGAGCAGAGAAGAGAAAAATTCGAGATATCGCGGTTCCAATCCGGTCTCGTCGTCTCAGTCGATATGACCTTCGCGTCTTAGCTGGTCGGCGTCCTCGCTCGTGTACCGCCACTCTATGTTAGCCTTTTCGTCCTGCCAGTCCCACGGCTCTACAATCACGACGTCGCCCTCCTCTATCCACGTCCTGTACTTCATCCTTCCGGGGATACGTCCCATACGTTCCTCGCCGTCCTGACAACGTACCCTGACGTGGTTACCGCCGTCGTGGTGGGTCACCACGGCGAACAGTTGGTTCTCGTTAGGCATACGCAGGTTCCGGCTTTCTCTGTTTTCAGACATACTTATACTACGTGCCGCAGACGTTAAAGTGGTCCGGAACAGTCGTTAGCACACAGCAAGGTCAGTACGGCGGCTCCTTCTGCCGGTTACGAACACACGGCAGCATGCTGTGGACTTTCGCGTCCGAGACACCGAAAAAGTCAATCCGGCGCGGTATTGACATCTTAAGAGATGCTATGCTCTCGCGCACGAACTGGGGTCTCGCCGTAGCCTTTGTCTCCATCGGCGTCGCTTTCTTTACAGAACTCGGCGTCTTGGCGTCGTTGCTCGCCGTCGCTGCCGTCGCTTTCGTCGTCTTCGTGCCTCTGCGCAGCGTCGTGCCCGAGACGCGCCGTCTCTCGTACGCGACAGGTATGCGTCCAACAGCGTGGCTCTTGGGTGCCGTCGTCTTCGCCGCCGGTGTCGGCGTGATGCACGTTGTCGGCGAACCCGTCTACCACTACGACTGTCCGTGGCGCGCCTACGGAAACTGCAAGACAGCACACAACTGGGCGACCGTCATATACTTCGCGGGAGTCGGCGGCGCGACGGTAGCCGCGAGCTACTACGGCAGGTACAGACTGTTCAGAGACGGCGAAGAGACGGCAGCGAGAGACGTTCATCAAGGAAAAGTCGTCGTCTCTGGCGAGGTCGGTGTCTGCGACGAGACTGTCAGGACGCCGTTCACGGACGAGGAGACGGTCTGTTACAGGTACGCCGTGCAGGAACGCCACAACTCGCGTCTCTTCGCCGACGGCGGCTCTTGGCACACGGTCGAGATGGACGAGGAAGGTGTGCCGTTCTACGTCGAAGACGG
>JAQZDD010000145.1 GCA_028751055.1 Euryarchaeota archaeon Ods04
CCTCTGCGGACGGTACTTCTCAACCCAGATTTCCTCGATAGTTAACCCTCCTTGTGACAAAGTACGGTGCGCGTGGGTTAACTCTGTCTGTCGGGCGGCGCGGTCGATTCGAGCATCTCGACGAGGTACTCTATCGTCACACCGTCCACGTCAACGTCGAGCGACCTGAGCCAGTCGCGTGTGTACTCCTCTCCGCTGTCGGTCATGCAGTACCCCGTCTCTTCCTCGATGCGCACCGTCGTTATGAATCCTTGGTTGAGAAGGCTGTCCACGATGTCGTCAAGCGACTCCTCGTCTATCTCCAGGTCTTCCTCTAGAGTGCTACGTTTCACACAGACGAGTTTATCAGACACTAACAAAACCGAATTACCGGTAAGGCTTAACGTTTCCGGATTATCACAGCGGCTGAGGTTCCTTCTTGGACGTTCGTACCGGGCGTTCGTTCAAAGAGAAAGCTTACGACGGTAGCCCTACAACCACGACCAAATGGACATAGACGACGAACTCAGCGAGAGGTACGACCCACACGACGTTGAGCCGGAGGTGAAGGAGTACTGGGAAGAGGCGGACGCGTACGAGACGGCGAAGGAAGCACATGCCGACGACCCTGACCTCTACTTCTTGGACGGTCCGCCGTATACGAGCGGACAGATGCATCTCGGGACGGCGTGGAACAAGACGCTCAAGGACGCCGTGATACGTTACCTGCGGATGCGCGGAAACGACGTCACCGACCGCCCCGGATACGACATGCACGGTCTGCCCATCGAGGTCAAGGTTGAGGAACGTCTTGGCTTCGAGAACAAGAGCGACATAGAGGAGTTCGGAGTCGAGAACTTCATCGGGGAGTGCAAGGAGTTCGCGAACGAGAACTTAGACGCGATGAACGACGACTTCCGTTCGATGGGAGTCTGGATGGACTGGGAGAACCCGTACAGGACGCTCTCGCCCGAGTACATGGAAGGCGCGTGGTGGGCTTTCGACCGCGCCTACGACCGCGGTCTTGTCGAGAAGGGACAGCGCGTCGTCAACCAGTGCCCGCGGTGCGAAACCTCGATAGCCGACGCAGAGGTCGAGTACGAAGATATCGAGTCTCCTTCTATCTACGTCAAGTTCCCTCTCGAAGACGAGGACGGTTCGCTCGTGATATGGACGACGACGCCTTGGACGATACCCGCGAACCTGTACGTCGCCGTCGACGCAGACGCGGAGTACGCGAAGGTGCGCGCGATACGTGCCGACGACGAGGAGGTTCTCTACGTCGCTTCCGAATGTGTAGAGGACGTTCTCCGCGCAGGACGGTACGACGACTACGACGTACGCGAGACTTTCGACGGCGAGGAACTCGTCGGCAAGAAGTACACGCATCCTCTCGAAGACGAGGTTCCGCGTCAGAAAGAGTTGGACGACGAGCAGGGTGTGCACGAGGTATACACCGCAGAGTTCGTCACGACCGACCGCACAGGTCTGGTACACGCCGCGCCGGGACACGGTGTAGACGACTTCGAAGTCGGTCAGGAGAACGACCTGCCCGTCTTCGCGCCCGTCGGACCCGACGGGAGGTACACCGACGAGGCGGGCGAGTACGCGGGCAAGTTCGTACGTGACGCCAACCCCGACGTTATCGACGACCTCACCGGAGGAGGATACATGCTCGCCGAGGGTACACAAGAGCACCGTTACGGACACTGCTGGCGGTGCGACACGCCTATAATCTTTACTGCGACCGACCAGTGGTTCATCACCGTTACGGACGTGAAAGACCGCCTCTTGGACGAAATTGAGAGGAGCGAATGGCATCCAGACTGGGCGCGCGACTCACGTTTCCGCGACTGGGTCGAGAACGCCCGCGACTGGAACGTCTCGCGTCAGAGATACTGGGGAATACCCGTCCCTATATGGGAGACAGAAGACGGCGACCGTGTCTGTGTCGGCACACGCGAAGAACTCGCCGAACTCGCCGTCGACGAGGTCAACCCCGACGAGATAGACCTGCACCGTCCCGACGTTGACGAGATAGTTCTGGAGCACCCTGAGACGGGTGAACGCGCGCACCGTGTCGAAGACATATTCGATGTCTGGTTAGACTCCGCCGCTGCGTCGTGGGCGGCACTCGACTATCCGTCGGAAGAGGAAGACTTCGAGGAGCTTTGGCCCGCCGACCTCATCATAGAGGCGCACGACCAGACACGCGGCTGGTTCTGGTCTCAGTTGGGCATGGGCGTCTCGGCGCTCGACGAGATACCTTACCACGAGGTCGTTATGCACGGACACGCGCTCGACGAGGACGGAAGGAAGATGTCGAAGTCCGTCGGAAACATCGTTACGCCGCAGGAAGCCATCGACCGGCACGGAGTCGACCCTCTGCGCTGCTTCCTGCTCTCACACGACCAGCAAGGCGACGACCTGCGTTTCTCGTGGGACGAGATAGAGTCGAAGAAGAGGACGCTAAACGTCGTCTGGAACACCTACCGTTTCCCTCTTCCGTACATGCGCTTGGACGGCTTCGAACCCGACGAGACGACCGTTGAGGACGCCGAAACGACCGTCGTCGACGACTGGGTGCTTTCGCGTCTACAGACGGTCGAGGCGCGTTACGTCGAACAGATGGACAGCTACGAGATAGACAAGGCACAGAAGGTACTCCTCGACTTCCTAACCGAGGACGTTTCGCGGTTCTATGTTCAGGTCGTCCGTCCGCGTATGTGGGACGAAGAGGACTCGCCGAGCAAGAACGCCGCTTACGCGACGCTGTACGCCGTCCTCGAAGAGTCGACACGTATGCTCGCGCCGTTCGCTCCGCATCTCGCCGAACGTATGTACGAGAACCTTGGCGACGTTACGACGGTACACGCGCTCGACTTCCCCGAACCCGACGACGCGCTCCGCGACGAGACGCTCGAACGCCGTATGGACGTGCTACGCGACGCCGAGGAGGCGACGGCAAACGCACGCCAGCAGGCGGAAAGGAAGCTACGCTGGCCCGTAAAACGTGTCATAGTCAGCACCGAGAACGACGACGTCGTCGACGCTCTCGAAGCACTCGAAGAGCTGTACCTCGACCGCGTCAACTCCAAGTCTCTCGAAATAGTCGACGAGTACGGCGAACTCGTCGAGGTTGCCGAACCTCAGATGGGCGCGATAGGTCCCGAGTTCGGCGAGGACGCAGAGAAGGTCATGAACGCTGTAAAAGGTAGACCGCGCAACGAGATAGAGGACGGCGTCGAAGTAGACGGCGAAACCGTCGTCCTTGACGCCGAGATGGTAGAGTACCGCGAGGAGACGCCCGACAACGTCGAGGCGGCGGAGTTCGAGGGCGGCACAGTCTACGTCGACGTCTCGCTCGACGACGAGATACGCGCCGAGGGGTACGCACGCGAACTCGTTAGACGCGTACAGGAGATGCGCAAGAACCTCGACTTGGACGTGGAACAACGCATACGTGTCTCGTTCGACGTGGAGGACGACGAGGTCCTCGAACTCGCAATGCGCGAAAGCGACTACGTCCTCGAAGAGACGCGTGCCGACTCCATAGAAGAAGAGGTAGACGCCGACCTGACCGAGGACTGGAACGTCGAAGGGGTGGACGTCACAGTCGGCGTCGAGGTTGCTAACGTCTGACACGCGTCATCAGATACAAGAAAAGACTAATACCTAACAACTCCTTAGAATGTAACATAAACTTTACAACCATGAGTCCTGTATCGCGGAGGAGTCTGTTCGCGGTTATAGCCGTGGCTCTGGCTTTCAGTCTCTTTCTGCCAACCGCCTCGGCTGTCTCTTACGACCGCCCCCAAGCTACCGTCTACACGATAGACGTGGACGAGAACGGCGACGCCACATGGACGATAGAGCTACGTTACCAGCTCGTTGACGACGACGACGTGGAGGAGTTCGAGTCGATACAGGAAGAGTTTGAGGAAGGCGAACTCGTCGTCTTCGAAGGCATGGAGGAGAGCATGGAGCCTTTCGCCGACGAGGCTTCCGAGGCGACAGACAGACCTATGTCGATCACTAACTTCGAGAGGAACGTCGAGATACGGGACTCGGTTACGAGCACCGAGGGCGTCGTGTCGATATCCTTCGACTGGACGGGCTTCGCAGACGCTGACGGCGACGAACTCCGTGTCGGAGACGTCTTCGTCGGTAGCGGACTCG
>JAQZDD010000133.1 GCA_028751055.1 Euryarchaeota archaeon Ods04
AAGGCGTCCTCTTCCTGTACGCCTCGACGAAGCCGTCGGAGTCGAGGAAGCCGTCGGCGTCACCGTCGTAGAAGACTGTCTTGTTGACGCATGTCACCGTCTCGGCGTTCTCGACGACCGTTTCGATATCATGCTCTATGAGAAGGACGGTGATACCCTCGTCGTTGAGTTCTCTAAGGAGAGCGTAGAACGAGTCGCGCGCCTCGGCGTCGACGCCCACCGTCGGTTCGTCTAGCGCGAGAAGGTCGGGTTCGCCTGCGAGTGCGCGTGCGATGTACGCGCGCTGTCTCTGTCCGCCCGAAAGAGCACCGATACGCCTTTCGGCTATGTCGGCGATTCCCGCACGCAGTAACGCCTTCTCGACCTTGTCGTGGTCGCCGGCTCTGAAACGCGACAGACCGGCGTGCGGAACACGTCCCATACGGACGACCTCGCGGACGCTCACCGGCATACGTTCGCCTGCACCGGGCGCGTTCTGCGAGACGTAGCCGATACGTCCGCCTTCGTCGAAACGGTGAGCGGGTTCGCCGAAGAGGCGCGCCTCGCCCTCCTCGGGCGCGAGCTTTCCGAGCGCGAGCTTGAGAAGCGTAGACTTTCCCGCGCCGTTGGGACCGACGAGCGCGTGGTATCCGCCTTCCTCAACGCTGAACGAAACGTCGGTCAGTACCTCCGTCTCATCGTACGCGAAGGAAGCGTTCTCGACCTCGACCGCCTTGTCCGTTTCTGTCACCATCCCATCTCTGTCTCCGTTCTCACTCCGCACCTAACGCCTTCTTGAGCGAAGGCAGGTTTATCTCCGTCATGTGCTCCACGTATCCCATGCCCTCGTCCAACTGCTCCTGTGTCGTCGCTTCTATCGGCGAAAGAGGGACGAGTTCGGAGCCGGTCGACTCTGCGATACGTTCCGAGACCCTGTCCTCCTCGTACATGTCGTAGGCTACGTGTTCTATGCCTTCTTCTTCGATTATGTTCTCTATCTCCTCGCGGTCGCGCGCCGAAACGTCTGCGTCAGGCGAAAGTCCCGTCGCGGTCACTACCTCTATGCCGTACGCGGGTTCCCAGTATGCGAACGAGTTGTGGCTTCCCATGACGACGATGTCGCGTTCCCTGTCGGCGAGTTCGTCACGGAAACGGTCGTCGACATCTTCGAGACGTTGCCTGTACTCCGTCGCGTTCTCCTCAAAGACATCGGCGTCCTCTGGAACTGCCTCGGCGAGTCCGTCGGCGATACTGTCGACGGCGTCGGCGGCGAGCGACGGGTCGAGCCAGAAGTGCGGGTCGCGCTCGCGTCCCGCGTCGCCCTCGATGAACTCGATTCCGTCGGCTACGTCGATAACGACGACATCCTCAACGTTCTCTGCCTGTTGGTCCGACCACCTTCGGAAGCCGTCTATGTATACGAAGACATCGCCGCCTGTTATCGTCTCGACTATACGTGGACTCGGCTCCCAGTCGTCGCCGTGGCTCCCGACCGGCACTAAGTCGACGACAGTGTCGGTGTCGCGCGCGACGTTCCGCGCTAAGTCGTAGAGAGCGAAGAAGGCGGCGTTGACCTCTAGACCTCTGTTTCCGTTCCCCGTTTCGTCGTCCGCCTCGTCGCCTGCTCCGCCTTCGAGACATCCCGCGATACCTACCGCCGCTCCAGCACCCGCTGCCTTCAGCACGTTCCTGCGTGTAACCGCGTCTCGTGTGTAGTTCTTCCTCATACAGTAGTTTAGCCTTATCTAATTCTTATATTTTGCCCTTCAAACTGGCTTCTGGGCGGCTTCGACGACGACGCTCCGTGCAACCTCGTCAGGGAGCGCGACCTCTTCATCGTCCGTCCGTACGGTTATCATGCCGAACGGCGCGACCTCAGCGACCTCCACCTTCGCGCCCGGCACGACGCCGTGTTCATCTAAGTAACGCAGAACCTCTGCGTCGTCGTCCTCGACGCGCTCGACCACGACGGCGTCGCCCTCTTCAAGCGTGTCGAGCGTCTCACCGTCTTCCTCGGGCGGTTCGAGGTCCGCGCCCGGTATCGGCGCGCCGTGCGGGTCGCGTTCGGGGTCGTCGAGCGCGGCGGCGACGCGCTCCTCGAACTCCTCGCTTATATGGTGCTCCAGACGGTCGGCTTCGTCGTGCACCTCGCTCCAGTCGTAGTCGAGTGCCTCCGCAAGGTACGCCTCTATGAGACGGTGGTGGCGCACGACCTCAACGGCGACGGTGCGCCCCTCCTCGGTAAGCGTCACGCCCTTGTACTTCTCGCGCTCCACCAGACCGCGCTCGTCCAGCTTTTCGAGCATGTTCGTGACCGTCGGCTGTGACACGTCGAGGTGTTCGGCGAGTTCGGACGTGCGCACCTCGTCGTCGCCTAGCTGGTAGACAGCCTTGAGGTAGTCCTCCATGACAGGGCTGAGCATAGAGGAGTTAGACGGGGCTAAAACTTAACTTTACTGCCTCTACCGGGAGCCGACGACGTCGTCGCGGACGCGCCGCGCCTCGTCGCGCGTCTCGTACTCGGCGAGCGTGTCCGCCACCTCCTCAACGGCTTCGAGCGACCGTACCGTCGTGTCCAAGAAGTCGAGGACATCGCCCTCGTAGGCGTACAGACCGTAGTCTGCCTCCAGCGATTCGACGATACGCGACGGCGACATCCCCTGCCTGCGCAGGTCGATTACGTGACGGATGAACTTGCGTTCGGCACATCCGCAGTAGGGCGCGTCGTCGCAGCCGCAGTCCAAGAAGTCGGTGACGAACTCCATGAGTTGGTCACGTGTCGCCGAGTCGAGGTTCTCGATTTCGTCGGTGTTGTACAGTATGTCGAGAGCCGCACCGTGGAAGATGTTGCGCGGCATGTTACGGTTCATCTGACTCGACAGACGCCGCGCGTTCTTGACGTAGACACGGTCTGTGATAGCCATCGGTTGGTCTCGTCCGTACATACTCGGAGAACGGTAATGAGTCCTGCGCTCCTACGTTAGAAGACTACGAGAACTACGAAGAGAACCAGAACCACGATGTTGAGCAGGACACGGACGAACGTCGAGGCGACGACGCCTGCCGTCGTGTATACCGCCGCCTTCCTGCTTCTCTCGAAGTCACCGTGGCGCGCGAACTCGACGGCGAAGACGACACCTGCGGTACCCAGAAGAAAGCCGACGGGACCTAAGACGAACGTGAGTGCAAGACCGGCGACGACTGCGACGACGGTGGTATCCCAAGACGCGCCGCCCGCACGCGCGGAGACGACAGCCGCGAGGTAGTCGAGTACGATAGCTGTGAGCGCGAGAAGCAGGAGGACGCCGAACGCGAGCAGTCCGGGTTCGCCCGTCTGCCACCGGTAGAAGACGAGTCCCGCGACGGTGAAGACCGCGCCGGGAACGACGGGGACGACGCTGGCGACGATACCGAGAACAAGGAGACCGACTGCGACAGCGAGGACTATGTCCACTTCACAAGTTCCGAACCGCGCGACCATGACGGTTCCGGCTTCCGGTTCTCCATCGACAGCCTTATGTCCGAATCCCGTCTATCTTCCGACGTGGCCGGGGTGGGGTAGTGGTTATCCTTTGGCCTTGTGGAGGCCAAGACCCGGGTTCGATTCTCGGTCCCGGCCCTTTGACGCTTCTCTTACGGATGGACGGTTGCTTCGCGTCGCTAACTAAACACGGCTATCCGGAAGGGGGTTAGGTATTAATGCCTAGCCCCAAAACATCAGATATGACCTCTGATACCGGGAAAGAGACCCTCATGGTACCCGTAGCAAATCAGGAAAATGCTGAACGGTTAATCGATACCGCTATCGATATCGCGCGTGGCAAGTCGATGCGGATTCTCGCGTTACATGTCGTCGAAGTCCCGCCTCAGATTCCCCTCTCCGAAGGTGACTGTCTTGTAGAAGACGACGGAGAAGAGGAACAGACGCTCGATACTGCGGTCGAACAAGCAGAAGATGCCGGCGTCGAAGCCGAATCACAGATGCGTTATGCGCGGGACACCGCGACCGGAATCGTGGGTGCCGTCGACGCGTACGGTGCCGATGCCATGCTCGTGGGATGGCGCGGACGCCCTCGACGGCGCGACATCATACTGGGGAGTTTCCTCGACAGAGTTCTGGGTGAAGCACCGTGCGACGTCTTCGTCAAACGTATCCGGACACCTTCGCGTGACATCGGTTCAGTTCTGGTTCCGGTAGCAGGAGGACCCCACTGTGAACTGGCTGCCGAACTCGCGTGTGTAATTGCATCACAGCACGACGCCGAAGTGTGTCTCCTCCACGTTCAAAACCCCGACGAAGACGACTCTCAGGACGACGCTTCGGATATCTTTCAGAACTACGAATCCATCTTC
>JAQZDD010000260.1 GCA_028751055.1 Euryarchaeota archaeon Ods04
AAGGTCACGCCGTTTCATCCGTTCCTCTTTCCTCCGTAGTCGTTAGGTTCAGACGTTTCTGTAACTGTTCTCCGCCTGACGTTTCGCGCACCACAGTCTCAAAGACCGCCGCGAGAACTACCGCCGTCAGCGGCAGGACGACCTTTGCGGCGTAGTCGGGAGCGGGCGCGAAGGGTGCCACAGAACCCGGCGGATGGATGCCGCTGACGGGGTACGAGTCCCAGAGGTAGTAGTTCGTCCAGACGCCCGACAGAAGCCACGCCGCCGAAACCACGACGGGCGCGTAGAGGCGTCGTTCGTGCCAGAGAAACGCGGGCAAGAAGACGACGGCGAACAGAACGACCGACAGAAAGACGATACTGAACAGGAGGACGCCGAACTCAAGACTGAAGCCGGAGCGTGCACCAGCCTGCGCGTAAAGCCCCGCGGCGACGTGCGCCGCACCGACAACAGCGACCGTCTTCCCGAGACGTGTCCCGAGAAACTCCGAAAGGACACCGCGCCGCCTGTACGACCACTCGGCTCCTAGTAGAAAGAACGCCAAAAGAGCGGGAAGCATCGGAAGATACGCTATATCAAGAAAGAAGAACTCCGAGCCTACCGTGGAACTGCCGAACATCGGTGCCGCCGCAAATACGAGTGCCGTACCGACGACCGACGCCTTGTTTCCGTCGTACCAAGCGAGGACGGCGACACTAGCGACAGAACCGACGGCGAAGATAACAAAGGGAAGAGCAAGGAGTACTAAGTCACCCGAACCGCGCACAACAAAATGCTTCAACCAGAAAGAGTAGACAACATACACGAAAGGCGCGCATACAGCGGCGACGGCAGCGTAGAGGTACGGTCTGTGCTCCATTTCAACGTAGGTACAGAACGAATTACTGTAGTTCTTTTGTCTGTTTCGGTCAGACCTGTGAAGACTCCTTGCCGTTCATTTGCTGCGGGTTTTCTGACTACGCAGACCCACAGCCTCGTGAAACCTATTTACGGTGGCGGTACGACAAAACAGACGTGCCTTCCGTCGCAACCCTCGTCGCTATCGGCGCGGTCGCTTCCGCACTCGTCTGGGTAGGCGGCACGCGCCTCGAACGCTCGGCTGACAGGCTCGCCATCTACTACGGTCTGCCCGCTGTCGTGCAGGGCGCGGTCATCGTCGCTATCGGTTCGAGCATGCCCGAGCTACTGACCGCGGTTCTCGCGCCCCTCCGTTACGACGAGTTCGAACTCGGTCTCGCCGTCATAGTCGGCTCCGCTATCTTCAACATACTCGTCATACCAGCCGTCGCAACCCTCTCGACCGACGGCTCGTTGAGAGCGACGCCCAACCTCGTCTACAAGGAGGCGCAGTTCTACCTGCTCGCGGTCGCTGTCTTCATCCTCACACTCTCGCTCGCCGTCATCTACTACCCGGCGGACGCGGAGTTCGGCGTCGGCGGCGACTTGACACGCGGATTCGCGCTCGTACCCGTCGCAGTCTACCTACTCTACGTCTTCCTGCAGTACGAGGACACGCTCGACCACAAACCCGCAAGAGAGGGTGCAGAGACGGGCGTCGCCGTACGGAAACAGTGGGCGTACCTCATCGGCGGCTTCGCCCTCATCGCCATCGGCGTAGAGGGGCTTCTGTTCTTCGCCGTCGGCTTGGGAGACGCGCTCGGCACCGAAAGCTTCGTCTGGGGACTGACCGTCATCGCCGCTGCGACATCCATACCTGACATGGTTGCGAGCATCTCCGCTGCACGGAACGACAACGAGGTGACGAGCATAGCGAACGTCTTCGGGAGCAACGTCTTCGACCTTCTCGTCGCCGTTCCAGCGGGCGTTCTCGTCGCCGGTGCGACCTTCGTCAACTTCTCGCGCGCCGTTCCCCTTCTTTCGTACTTAGTCTTCGCAACCGTCGTCCTGTTCGCCCTGATGCGCACGAAGTTCGAACTCGCGCGGTGGGAGGCTTACTTGTTGGTAGTCGTCTACGCCGTCTTCCTTGCATGGGTCGTCGGCGAGTCGTTCGGCGTCGTCACGCTCCTCGAAGCTACCTGACCGCAACCCACTTGTCCCGAGGGCAACAACGCCGTATGTGGAAAGTATCGAAGGAACAGTCATCGACGTAGGCGAGACAAAGACTGTCGCTACTCAGTACGGAGAGCGCGAACTCGCCGAAGTTGAGATTCTCACCGAAAGCGACGGTGAACCCGCTTCTGTCACCCTCTGGGGCGACTGGGCAGAGACTGTCGAGCACCTGCAGGAAGGACACACTGTCGCCGTTCTCAACCCCAACGTGGACGAACGAAACGGGCAGAAGGAGTACTCGACCGGCACGGACTCGCGTGTCGTCGTCGAGCCTTCGTACCTCGTCAACGCAACCGACGTACGCGCTTGGGTGCAGTGCCCGCGTATCCAGTACCTCAACAAGCTCACAGGCGTGCCGCTCAAGTATCCGGTGGTGCGCGGTACGGTCGTACACGGCGTCTTCGAGGACATGCTAAACGGCAAAGAAATAGACGAAGCCGTCGAGAAACGTGTCCGCGACGCCGGACTCGAACTCGGCTTGCTCGAAAGAGACGCCGAAGAGGTACGCGACGAGGTGCGTGAACACGCACGCTCCATCGAATGCTGGTTAGAGCAGACGCGTCTCGGAGACGTTTCGGACGGCTGGCGTA
>JAQZDD010000301.1 GCA_028751055.1 Euryarchaeota archaeon Ods04
AAGAACGCGCGGAGTACGTCGAGGAGGAGGGCATGGGCGCGATGGGCGGTCTGATGGGTGCTGTCATGGAGGAGATGCGCGGAAAGGCGGACGGCGAACTCGTCTCCGAGGTTCTGCGCGAGAAGCTACAGGAAAGGGTCTAAGACACAGATGTCCGTCGTCGAGACAGTCGTCGTCGCCGTCTGGCTGATGCTCCCGGCGTACGTGCCCAACAACGCCGCGGTGCTCTTCGGCGGCGGAACGCCGGTCGACTTCGGGCGCGAGTGGCGTGGTTCGCGCGTCCTCGGAGACGGCAAGACGTGGCGCGGCGGCGCGGCGGGCGTCACGGCGGGTGTCGCTCTCGCTCTGGTGCAGACGTTCGCCGTCGTCGAAGGCTTCCTTCCGGATTCCCTCAGCTTCCTCCCGGCTTTCGAGCCTCTCGCCGCACTCGGTCTCGCGCTCGGCGCGATACTCGGCGACATGGGTGCGAGCTTCGTAAAACGGCGCACGGGACGCGAACGCGGCGCGCCTTTCCCGGGCGTCGACCAGCTTGACTTCGTCGTCGGCGCGTTCGTCGTGACCGCCATTCTCGCGTCGGAATGGTTCTTCGAGGTGTTCACGGTTGAGGTCGTCGTCGCGGTGCTCGTTCTCACGCCCGCGCTCCACGTTATCACGAACTTTATTGCTTACAGGCTCGGATTGAAGGACGAACCATGGTGAACGAGGTTGCCGAGGCACTACGCGAGAGCGAAGCCGTCCTCCGAGGCGAGTTCGAGCTTTCGAGCGGACGCAAGAGTGACTACTACATCGACAAGTACGTCTTCGAGACGAACCCCGACGCCCTCCGTGTCGTCGGACGCGCTATAGCCGACAAGGTGCGTGAGACGGGCGCGGACCGTATCGGTGCGGTCGCTCTTGGCGGCGTGCCGCTCGCCGCTGTCGCGTCGGTTGAGTCGGGCGTGCCGTACGTCATAGCGCGGAAGGAGGCGAAGGACTACGGGACAGCGAAAGCCATCGAAGGAACGCTGAAGGAAGGCGACGAGGTTGTCGTAGTTGAGGACATCGTGACGACGGGCGGAAGCGCGGTCGAAGCCGTCGAGAAACTGCGCGCCGCCGGAGCGACGGTCAACGACATCATCGTCGTCGTAGACAGACAGGAGGGCGGACGCGAGCACGTCGAAGGTGCGGGACTTAGGATGCACGCGCTCACGACAGCGGAGGAACTCGTATGAGCGGGGATGACGCGGATGCCACGGGCAAAGGCTTCGACGAAGTGATGGACGCACTCAGGAGCGATGAGGTTGTCGCGCACGTTGAGGCGCAGAACATAAACTCGACTGTGCGTCTCAACTACAACGACCACGGGACGCAGCATATCGGCATCGTGCGTAACCACGCGCTATCGATGCTCGAACTCATGCGTGACGACGTGCCTCTCGGTGTCGAGGACCACGACTTAGACATGGGATACGAGGAGGCGAAGGTCGTCGTCGCGTGCGGCGCGACGCTCCACGACGTGGGACATCTCGTCCACCGCGACGAACACACTAAGTTCTCGGTCGTTCTCGCCGACGACATACTTGACGACGTTCTCTCCGGGTATCCGACACGCGAACGCATCGCACTCAAGAGCGACGTACTCCACACGATATACTGCCACCACAGCGGGAACGAACCGCTCACACCCGAGGCGGGTGTGGTACGTGTCGCCGACGCGCTCGACATGACACGCGGCAGGTCGCGTCTTCCGTACGACGAGGGGCAGCGCAGCATACACACCGTCTCGTCGCAGGCGATAGAGGACGTCGAGGTCAAGGACGGCTCCGACGAGTTCGACGTTCCGGTGCTCGTCGAGATACATATGACGAACTCGGCGGGCGTCTACCAGATAGACTCGTTGCTCAAGTCGAAGCTGAGCGGAAGCGGAATCGAGGACTACGTCAGGATAGTTGCGATAAACGAGGGACAGGACGACATCGTGGGGCGCATAGAGCTATGATTCTTTCCGACCGCGACATACGTAGACGGCTCGAAAAAGGTGACCTCAAGGTGGAGCCGCTCGAAGACCCCGAACTGCAGATACAGCCCGCGAGTATCGATATGCGCCTCGGAAGCGAGTTCTTGGAGTTCGAGCGTTCGAACATTCCCTGCATACACCCTAACAGGGAGGAGGAGACAGACGAGTACACGCGCCGACGTGTCGTCGAGAACGGCGACGACTACGTCCTGCATCCCGGCGACTTCGTCTTAGGCACGACGTACGAGACTGTCGAGATACCCGACGACCTTGTCGCGCGTGTCGAAGGCAGGTCGTCGCTCGGAAGGCTCGCTGTCGTTGTGCACGCCTCGCTTCCGTACGACGAACAGGTCTTTCTCTGGACACCTGACGACGG
>JAQZDD010000359.1 GCA_028751055.1 Euryarchaeota archaeon Ods04
AGACAGTCCAATGAGGGGGACGGTCGCGCCGACCTCGTAGAGTTCCGTCACGACGATGACGAAGAAGACGTAGACCATGCCGTTGCCGAAACGGACGAGCGTGTCGGCGACGAGCAAGGGGCGTAGCTCCGGCGGCAGCGAACGGAGGTCCTCAAAGACCGACGAGACGCCCTCGAACGACTTGCCGACGCGCTCGTCCTCCGCGTACAGGAGATGCTGTGCGACGGTTGCGGCGACACCGAAGACGAAGGCGACGCCCAGTATCAGGACGAAGCCCGTCACGAAGTCGACGACGACAGTCAGGACGCCCGCTGCGATGAGAGGTCCGACCAAGAATGCGAGTCTGCGGAACGTCTCTGTACTCGCAAACCCCGTCGCTAAACGTCCTTCACCCGCGCTCTGTTTCACGACGGCGAAGGTCGCGCCTAGTCCGAGCGACTTCCACGCCTGCGCCAAAAAGAGACCCACGAAGACCCACGTCCAAGCGGGTACGACGACATCGGCGAAGGGGACGCCGAGGTCACCGACGAAAGCAGCGGCTATCCAGACAAGAAAGCCGAGCGACGACAGCGCGCCGAAGACGGTAAGCGAGAGACGCGAACCCACGCGGTCGGAGACCGCGCCGCCGGGGTATGGGTACGCCGCCGAGATGAAGTTTCCGAACGTGCCGTACAGACCGATGACCACCGCGCCCGCACCTAAGACGCTCATGTACCGCGGCATGTACCGCGAGGTCATCTGGAAGCCGAGAGAGAAGCAGAACATGGCGACCGAGAGGACGAGAACGTCGCGTTCGAGAGCCAAGAAACGACGGAAGGGAGAGAGCCGCGTCTCGCGTTCCGACTCCGGCATACTCGGCATACGGAGACTTGCGACTAACTTCTTGCGTCTCCCGCGTTCTATGGAGGGATTTTTTAGCCGCCCCGCTCAAGAGGGACGTATGAAAGTACTCGTAGTAGGCTCAGGAGGACGCGAACACGCTATCACACGCGCCCTCGACGCGTCGGACGCAGTCGAGGAGATACACGCCGCCGTCTCGAACCGTAACCCCGGAATCGTTTCGCTCGCCGACTCCGTGCGCGAAGTAGACACCAACTCCCCCGACGAGGTCGTCGGGTACGCCGACGACACGGACGTGGGGTACGCCGTCGTCGGTCCCGAGGCACCCCTCGCCGAAGGCGTCGTCGACGCGCTCGACGACGCTGGCGTCTACGGATTCGGTCCCCTGCAGGCGGAAGCGCGTATAGAGACCGACAAGGCGTGGGCGCGCCGTTTCATGCGCGACAACGGTATCGACGGCACGCCCGACTTCGAGGTGTTCGAGACTGCGGACGCCGCCGCCGAGTATATCGCCGAGTACGACGGTGACGTCGCCGTCAAGCCACACGGTCTGACGGGCGGAAAGGGCGTCCGTGTCACGGGCGACCAACTCACCAAGGAGGAGGCACAAGAGTACGTCCGCGAGAGCGAGTGGGAAGACTGGGTAGTCGAGGAACGTCTCGTGGGCGAGGAGTTCACGTTACAGGCGTTCGTCGCCGACGGCGAACTCGTGCCGTCTCCCGCCGTGCAGGATCACAAACGTGCGTATGAGGGCGATGAAGGTCCCAACACGGGCGGTATGGGTAGCTACACAGACGCAGGACGCCTCCTGCCTTTCATGGAAGAGGACGACTACGAGGACGCGCTCGAAATCATGCGACAGACGGTTGACGCCCTAGACGACTACAAGGGCGTCCTGTACGGGCAGTTCATGCTCACCGCTGACGGACCGAAGGTCGTCGAGTTCAACGCACGTTTCGGCGACCCCGAGGCGATGAA
>JAQZDD010000353.1 GCA_028751055.1 Euryarchaeota archaeon Ods04
AGGCGTTACGGAACCGTCACAGAATCTCGTCGAAGACGCCGTCGTCGACGGGTACGTTGAGACGCGCGCTACACGAGACGCAGACGGCGACTGCGCGCACCTCCTCGCCGCGGATTCCGTCGCCGACACCCCATACGTCCACGTCGAACTCGCTGCAGTCGCACGCTGGGCAGGCGACACCGCGTTCACTCATATCGGCGCGCACATGTTGGCGGAGAGATTCCTCGCGGTTCATCGGTACACCGTACGGGTGCGCGACTCAAACGCGTTACGTTCAGCGCGCGACGGTGACAGGCACGGGCGACCTGCGCGTCACGCTCTCGGCTACGCTCCCGAAGAGGACGCGTGTCGCACCTGTACGTCCGTGGCTCCCCATCACGATATGGTCGACGCCGCTCTCCTCGGCGTACTCGACTATCTTGCGCGCAGGGTCGCCGCCGTCGAAGACGCGTGTCACTTCGAAGCCGGCTTCCTCCGCCTTCTTGACGTGTTCGTCCAAGAAGTCGACGGCTACTTCGCCGCCGGGCATTCCCTCGTACTCTTCGAGTTCCTCGGCGACGTGCATCAGCGTGAGTTCTCCGTCGGTGTCAGCGAACTCTTCGAGAGCGAGTTCGAAGGCGCGTTCGGACGGGTCGGACGTGTCGAGCGCGACGAGAACGTGTTTTGGCATCGTCAGAGAGGTAGGAAGGCGCGTCGGATAACCGTGTCGGAGATTCGTAGTCGGCTATGCGCGCTTATCGACTGCGGCTACGCGCGTTTACCGTCCGCGGCTACGTCGCTCTGACGCGCTGTCTCTGTGTTCGCCTCTGCCGCTCCTTTCGGTGTTGCGGTCAAGGTCTTCACGTGTCTCTCCTCTGCGCAGGTCACGGTCGAACGGACACTCGTCGTCCTCCTCACCGCGCGAAAGATTACGGCGGTCGACGCACTCGGCTGGTTCAACGACTATTACCTGCGAGTCATCGAAACCCGAGTGCTCTGCGGTCACCGTCGCCGTGCCAGCACCGACGGCGTTCAGCGGACTTGAGACGGTGATAACGTCCGTGTCGCTGCTCGTGTACTCGGCGACGGTTGTGACGCCGGGGTCGGAGCCGTCGATGGTTCTGAACAGGGAAGGTGCGTCGGATGTCTCACCGAACGTCATAGTCGCAGGCGCGTCGAGTTCAAGCGACTCGACGGTCCAGACGAGGTACGGATACGTGTCGGTCGTCGTCCAAGTCGGGTTGAACGAGAAGCCCTGCATGTTCGTCTCAGCCGCCGCGCCCTGCATCTCGTTGGTCGTGAGCGCGGTCACGCCGTCGACTTCACCCTCACCCGAGTCGTCTATGCCCTCCGGCAGTACTGTGTCGAGTTCCCAGTAGACGTTCTCGAACGTACCCGTGTCGGCGGCGGTAACCGCACCCGCGAGTCCTTCGTCGCCGCCGTCACCGCCGGAGCCTGCAACGATTATCGACTCCTCTGAGACGAACGACTCCGACACTGTGCCGTCGGTGTTTTCACCGACCAAGCCGCCCGCTCCGCCGCCGTCGCCTCCGTCACCGGATACCTCGTTCGTACTTCCTGTATCCGTCTCAGCCGTCGCGTTACCCGTCTCACCACCGTCTTCTCCGACTACTACCGTGCTTCTGACGTAAGAGTCCGATACTGTGCCGTCGGTGTTGTCAGCGGAAAGTCCTCCCGCTCCGCCTCCGTCTCCACCGCTACCCGAGGCAGCATCCGCGGTACCTGTACCCGACTCAGAGATGGCGTCGCCGCCGTCACCACCGTCTCCACCTACGACGACGGAGTCCGAGACTAACGACTCCGAGATGGTGCCGCCCGTGTTTTCAGCGACCAAGCCGCCCGCGTCGCCGCCGTCTCCTCCGTCGCCCGCTGTGGACTGGGCG
>JAQZDD010000212.1 GCA_028751055.1 Euryarchaeota archaeon Ods04
CGAAGACGAGCTTCTTAGCACCGAACAACAGCTCTCACGTGTTGAGAGCAATCTTGAAGACCTGAGAGAGGAGCGGCGTAGCTTCTCACAGGCACTCGGATTCGGTGTCGACGCGGCGTTCGAGGACATGGAGAGGGAGTTCAACCAGCTACAGAACGACGTTGATGTGCTGGAGAACAGCGTGAGAAACCTCGAAGCCGAGGTACAGCAGAAGGAGGACGAGATACAGACGCTTGAAGCCGAGGTCTCGTCGCTGGAGAGCGAGAACAACCAGCTACGGAGCGCGTGTGCCGCGGCGGAAGACTGTGAGGTTCCGTGATGACCGGGGCTGACGACGAGACGACGGACGAGAGGGCAGAAGATGAGACGGAGGTAGAGACGACAGGGACGGAAGAGGCAACGGAGGCAAACGGAACAACAGAGACGGAAGAGACGACAGAAAAAGCGGTGCAGACAGAGGCGGCTGAGACAGAACAAAAGTCTGAGACGAACGCAGAAACGAAAGCCGAGAAGATACTTCAGGCTGAGAAGGAGATACGCAGAGAGGGTGCGAAGGCGGCTTTCCTCCACGGCACCGTGGAAGCAACCATGGCGTTCGTCGTCGTCTTCTTCGTCCTCTCGGCTTTCCAGCCTGCGTTAGTTCCCGAGGCGGTCGGAGCCGTGTCAGGCGAGGTAGCCATCGCGGCTGTGGCTGCCGTCTTATTCTTCGCCGCCGACACGGCGTTCGTCTACCGCAGGAGGACGTTGGAGCAGTTCGAGGACGTAAACCCACGTATAGACGAGGCACTCCGTACGGCACGCGACGCGGCGGAGCGCGGCGAAGAGTCGGTGATGGCGGAAGCACTCTACGACGACGTTCTCGAAGAGCTGAGGAACACGTCGAGCGAGGGCTTCGTGAAGCTACCGCGTATCGCGGGAAGCGTCGTGATAGTCGTCGCCGCCGCGTTCCTGCTTCTCACCTTCTCGTTCGGCGGCGCGGGAGGCATAGGCGACGGCTTGTTCCAGCAGGAGGTCGATGGACCGGGTGAAGGCGAAGGAGAAGGTGGTGGCGGAGGCGAAGGCAACGGCGAAGACGACGGCGACGGCGAGGACGAAGGCATAGAACCAGACGACGTTCTGGCTGACGAATCGGGCTTGTCCGGCGGTGACGGGGACGAGGTAGCAATCGACCTGTCGGGAGTCGCCGAGGAAGGTGAAGCCAACGGCGGCACGACAGGCTCGTCGGGTGGAGGCAGCGACTTCACGGGCGACGTGGAAGTCGAGGGACAGCGCGCTGAGTTCGAGGAGGGCGAAGAGATAGAAGACGCCGACCTCGTCAAGGAGTACAACCTACGTATACGGAACGGTGACTGAAATGAGTCAGCAGATAGAGGATTTACAGGAAAAAGTACACGAAGTCAAGGACGAGGTGTCGAAGAAGGTCGTCGGACAGGACGAGATACTCGAATACCTGCTCGTCACTATGGTCTGTGACGGTAACGCGCTTCTCGAAAGCAACCCGGGACTTGCGAAGACGATGATGGTGAGAAGTATCGCCGACGTGACAGACATGAGCTTCTCGCGTATACAGAACACGCCCGACCTGATGCCTTCGGACGTTACAGGCACCGAGGTCATACGTGAGTCAGCGGAGGGAGACAAACAGTTCGTCTTTGAGAAAGGTCCTGTCTTCGCAAACGTCGTGCTTGCGGACGAGATAAACCGCGCGACTCCCAAGACACAGGCGTCTTTCTTAGAAGCCATGGAGGAGGAGCAGGTGACGGCGTCGGGCAAGACGTACGAGCTACCGAAGCCGTTCTTCGTTCTTGCGACACAGAACCCCATCGACCAAGAGGGTACGTATCCGCTTCCCGAGGCGCAGAAAGACCGTTTCATGATGAAGCTCACCGTCGACTACCCGGAGTTCGACGAGGAGTCCGAAATCGTGGACAGGTACACGAGCCAGTGGGAGGACGACATCGAACTCGAAAAGGTTCTGACGGGCGACGAACTTCTGCGTGCGCAGGAGATGGTGCGCGAAATACCCGTGGCGGAGGACATACGCGACAGGGCGATAGAGATAGTCGCCGACACGCGTGACGCCGAGAAGATAGAGTTCGGCGCGTCGCCACGTGCGAGTCTCGCGCTCGTCTTGGCTGGCAAAGGGCTGGCGTTCCTCGACGGTCGTAACTACGTCAGCGAGGAAGACTTAGAGGAGATGGCTGTCCATGTTCTGCGCCACCGTATCATAGTCGACTTCCGTGCGGAGCGCGACGGAGTGACGCCCGAACAGGCGGTACGCGACCTCCTGTGATATCATGATTGACCCCGACTTCCTGTACGAGCTACAGCGGTTCGAGTCAGAACTCAAGAGGAAGGTCAACTCCGTCTTCCACGGCGAGCAGGAGACATCGATGACGGGCGAGGGTCTCATCTTCGCCGACCACAGGAACTACGCGCCGGGAGACGACACGCGTCTCATCGACTGGAACCTGTACGCACGTACGGAGGAGCACTACATCAAGAGGTACGAGGAAGAGCGCAACCTCACAACGCACGTCCTCTTAGACGCGAGCGGTTCGATGGAGTACGGTGAGGAAGACGAGAACAAGTTCGAGTACGCCGCGAAGATAGGTCTCGGATACGCCTACCTGACAGCGGCGGAGAACAACGACTTCCGTTTCTCCGTCTTCACCGACACGTTCGAACGTATCGACTCGGGCAAGTCGAACGAGGGCGAGGTTCTCTCGCTCATCGACGAGCTAAACGAGACGGAACCCGACGGACGCGCCGACTTCGGACGTGCTCTCGGCGAGTACGCGGGCACGATAGGCTCACGTTCGCTCGTGGTCGTGGTCAGCGACTTCGTCGGCGAACTCGACGGCATAAAGGAAGGAATCGACGCTCTCGCGGACAACCATCTGCGTCTCGTCTGTACTTTGTCGCACGACGAACTCGAACTTCCCGTCTCGGGCGACACTATATTCGAGGGCATCGAGCTAGAGAGCCGTCTGCGGACTTTCATCAGCAAAAGGACACGGAAGAGGTACCGCGACAGTCTGGAGGAGCACCTCGAAGAGATAGAAGAGCAAGCCGAGTCGCGCGGCGCGGGCTACGTCTTAATCGACACAAGCGAAGAGTTCTTCGACTCTTTCTCGCGCGCTTGGCCCGA